>JAUSLX010000193.1 GCA_030645775.1 Gallionella sp.
GGCCCCCCTCCCTAGCCCTCCCCCGCAAGCGGGAGAGGGGACAAAAGCAAAAGGGCGTGTGGTGAATGAGGCGCAGGGTGGGTTGTTTGAGGAGGGGGAGGCATGAGCAAGAAACACGAAATTTCCCTCGTCCGCTCTTCAGCGGCGGAATACCTGACCTTTGTGGCCGCGACAGGCAGCGCAGAAGCCAGCGTGGAGATGCGCTACGAGGATGAGAACATTTGGCTGACCCAGAAGATGATGGCAACCCTCTACGATGTGTCGGTGCCTGCGGTCAATCAGCATCTCAAGCGCATCTTTGCCGACAACGAGCTCGTCGAGGAGGCAGTTGTTAAGCATTACTTAATAACTGCGGCCGACGGCAAGAACTATCAGGTCAAGCACTACAGCTTGCAAGCCATCATTGCCGTGGGCTTCAAGATTGAGAACGAACGGGCGGTGCAATTCCGCAAGTGGGCCAATCGGATCGTCAAGGACTACACGATTCAGGGCTGGACCATGGATGTGGAACGACTCAAACACGGCGGTAGTATTCTGGGAAATGAATTTTTCGAACGGCAACTGGAAAAGGTTCGGGAGATTCGGCTTTCCGAGCGCAAGTTCTATCAAAAGATCACCGATATTTACGCCACGGCTATCGACTATGACTCGACGGCAACGGCAACCAAGCGTTTTTTTGCCGCAGTCCAAAACAAGCTGCATTACGCCATACACGGTCAGACTGCGGCGGAGGTGATTGTTGATCGTGCCGATCATCGCAAGGAGAACATGGGCTTGACCAGTTGGGAGGGGGCGCCCCACGGAAAGATTCACCAATACGATGTGTCGATAGCGAAGAACTATCTGTCGGATTTCGAGATGGGGCAGATGCAGCGCATCGTTTCAGCTTACCTGGATATGGCAGAAATGCAGGCCATGCGCAAAATGCCGATGACCATGGGTGATTGGGAGCAGCGTCTGAGTGGGTTCCTGACGCTTTGGGATCGGGAAATTTTGCAGGACGCGGGCAGGGTGACGGCGGAAATCGCCAAGGCTCACGCCGTAAGCGAGTTCGAGAAATATCGCATTGCGCAAGACAGGTTGTTCGAGAGCGATTTTGACCGCCTGGTGAAGCAGTTGGAGTCGGATGGGAAAGAGAATGGGGGTTTCCAATGAACCGTCATGTAAATGCCATCGCCGGGCGCTTGAGTTTGCGTGCGCCGCAACGTCGCTCGCTAGAGATTCTGGATCGCCTCACCGAAATCGTACCGCCGAGCAAAGGGGCGGATATTGTGGCTGCGCTGGAGATCATCCGTAGCGAGTTTCCATCGGTGACTGATTTTGAGCGTGAGTTTCCGTCCTTGTGTTTTGCGCTGGCGACGGGTGTGGGTAAGACGCGCTTGATGGGGGCATTCATCAGCTATCTGCATTTGGCGCACGGCATCAACAATTTCTTTGTGTTGGCGCCGAACCTGACGATTTATAACAAGCTGATCGCAGATTTCAGCGACCGCACGCATCCCAAGTATGTGTTCAAGGGCATCTCCGAGTTTGCGATTGATGCGCCTGTCATCATTACTGGCGATAACTACGACCAGCACGATCCGGCCAGCGGCATGTTGTTCGGCGGTGTGCGCATCAATATTTTCAATATCTCTAAGATCAACTCCGAAGTGCGCGGCGGCAAAGCGCCACGCATCAAGCGATTGTCAGAATACATCGGTGAGAGTTACTTCGACTATCTGGCTGGATTGCCCGACCTAGTGTTGCTGATGGATGAGTCGCACCGTTACCGCGCGAGTGCCGGTATCAAAGCGATCAATGAGCTGAAGCCGATTTTGGGGTTGGAGCTAACGGCAACGCCGTTTGTGGAAGGCGCTCGCGGAACCGCAGTGCAGTTCAAGAACGTGATCCTCGATTACCCCTTGGGCAAGGCGATGGAAGATGGCTTTGTGAAAGAGCCCGCCGTGGTGACGCGCAAGAATTTCAATCCAGCGGGAATGACGCCGGAAGCGATTGAGCGCATGAAGCTGGAAGACGGTGTGCGCCTGCACGTGAGCGTGAAAGTCGAATTGGAGACTTACGCTCGTGAAACTGGCAAACATATCGTCAAGCCGTTCCTGCTGGTTATTGCTCGCGACACGACTCATGCAGGTCAGTTACTGGCGTTGATTAAGTCGGATGAGTTTTTCGAGGGACGCTACAAAGATAAAGCCATTCAGGTGGATTCGAGTCGTAGTGGTGCGGAAGAGGAAGAGATGATTTCTCGCCTGCTGAAGGTGGAGCATGCCGATGAACCGACCGAGATTGTTATTCACGTGAATATGCTCAAAGAAGGTTGGGACGTGACCAATCTATATACCATCGTGCCGTTGCGTGCAGCGAATGCGCGTACCCTGATCGAGCAGTCTATCGGACGCGGCTTGCGTCTGCCCTACGGTAAGCGTACTGGCGTGACTGCGGTTGACAGGCTGAATATCGTCGCGCATGACCGGTTCCAGGAGATTATCAACGAGGCTAACCGACCTGAATCGACTATTCATCTGAAGACAGTGATCTTGGATGACGAGAATTTTGGTCAGAAAACGGCAACCATCGTTTCTCAGCCGCAGATTGCTACTCAGTTGGGGATAAAGCCAGCTGATGTGACTGGCAGCACGCAACTGGCAGGTCAGGATGTACGGCCAGTTTTTACCAAGCCAGAAGATCAGAAAGTGGCGCAAATTGCCTATGAGGTAATCCGCAAACTGGAGAATCAACCGACGACAGTGCCGACGCTGGCGCATTTGAAAAGCGCAGAGGTTCAGGCCGCTATCATTCAAGCAGTGAAAGAACAACACCGTCCCGCACAGATGGAGCTGGAAGGCGTGACTGAGCTACCTGATTTCGCTGCTGTGGTTGCAAAGACGGTCGAACTGGTAACACAACAGACGATAGATATTCCGCGCATTCTGGTGGTGCCGAAAGGAATCGTAAAAGCCGGATTCAAGGCATTTACACTGAATCTTGAAACGCTGAAGTATCCTGCTGTGTCGGAAGATCTGTGGATACAACATTTGCGCACCAACCAGCTCGATGTGGTGACGATGGGCGATGGTGGTATTGAGGAAAAGCGATTGGAAGATTATGTCGTCAGCGGCTTGGTCGATTTTGACGATATTTCCTATGACGATCATGCCGACTTGTTGTACGACCTGGCTACGCAAGCTGTTGCACACTTTTGTTCATATTTGACTGAGACTGATGCAGGGCGGGTATTGCGCTGCTTCCAGCGACCTATTGCAAAGTTTATTCACGTGCAAATGCAGGCGCATAGTTGGGAAGACGTTGTTGATTACGAAGTGGTGGTGAGCAAGGGATATACGGAATTCAAGTCCAGCGCCTACACTTTTGCAGTCAATGAACCGCAGGCAAATTACTTGGTGTCGCCTGCTGATAAAAGCAATATGTCGAAGTATGTGTTCGGCGGTTTCAAACGTTGTCTGTATCCGGTGCAAAAGTTTGATTCGGAAGCCGAGCGGGTGCTGGCGGTCATTCTTGATCGCGATGCGGTGAAGTGGTTCAAGCCTGCCAAGGGGCAGTTCCAGATTTATTACAGGCAGGGTGCGGATCATCTGGAATATCAGCCGGACTTTGTTGCTGATACGGAGTCTGCTATTTACATGCTTGAGCCCAAGGCCAGCAATCAAATGAGTGACGTCATTGTTTTGGCAAAAAGGGATGCTGCAATCAAATGGTGCAAAAATGCTTCTGATTATGCTGTGGCGAATGGAGGTAAAATCTGGCGCTATGTCCTGATCCCGCATACGTCGATTGCTGTAAATATGACGCTTGATGGTTTGGCAGTTCAGTTTGGCTTCCAGTAGATTATGCGTAGGGTAATTGATTGATTATTAACTAAAATGATGCATAAAATTACCTTGGAGTCCAATTACTTTGGCTAATGCCCCGCTACAGTGCGCGACGTTTTTCGGGAAGCTGATCGAAAACGAGTACGTACATTTCAATAAGTTATCTGCGCTGGTTATTGACGACATCAGTGCGATGCGGCATGCGGTTCGCTCTCAGTTGCAATCCCTCGGTATGAATAAGGTCAGTGTGGCAAGCAATGCGACTGATGCACTGGAGCTGATTAAATCAACTGCTTTTGATGTGATCATGTGCGATTACAATTTGAATAGCACCAGTTCGGGTCAGCATTTTCTGGAATATCTGCGCAATGAAAATGTTTTAAAGGCGACTTCCGTCTTCGTTATGCTCACAGCTGAAACAGAATACAGTTTTGTCGCAAATGCGGTGGAATTTATCCCGGATGATTATCTTTTTAAACCCTGTTCCGAGAGCAAGCTGCGCTCGCGGCTTGAACGCTTGATCGACAGGCGGGCGTTCCTGATGCCGGTATTGAAAGCCCTCGATGCCAGGCACTACGACGTTGCGGTCGCTGAGTGTAATAAATTACTGGATATTGCACCGGATGATCGTCGCAGGATGGAAGTGTTGAGGCGCAAATCAGATGCCCAACTCGCCTTGGGCGATCATTTCAGTGTGCTGGAAACCTATGCCCATGCTGCTGCCGTCAGGGGAGATGCGCCATGGGTCATGATGGGGCTTGCTCGCACGCATTATGCCCTCGGTGAATTCACACAAGCGGCTGAAATGGCGAACATGCTTGTCGTGAAGAACAAAAGCTATGTTGCCGCCTATGAGTTGCTGGCAAGAATTCGGCTCGAAGCAAACGATGACGAAGGGGCTCTCGAACTGTTGCATCGTTCGGCTGTTATTTTGCCGAGTGCGAAGCGATTCCGTTCTGTGGCTCAGGCGGCATTTCTGTTGGGAAAACTTGAGGAGGCCAAATCGAATACCGAGGCGGCTATTCAGTTATCGAATGGATCCATGGTGGAGAAACCGGATGACTATTTATCCCTTGCGCAAACGCATGTGGACATGGGTAATCATATGACGGCTATCGAAACGCTGGAGAAAAGCGCCCGTAAGCACGGGGATGTGGGCATGTTCGGGGTGGCGAAGGGCGCGATACTAGCCCAGGCTTATTTTGATTCGGGGGACCATGATAAAGCCAGAAAATTAATGGAGCGCTCGGTATCGCTGCTCGCGAATCGAACAGATAGTGTTGCGATGACGGCGTTGGGGAAAGCCGCGTTGAAGACTGGAGATGTGGTTTTGGGCATGAAGTTGTTGACGCAAGCGGTTCAGGTCAGCGGGCAGGAAGAGCGAATAATTGCCCGTCATGTTAAAAAATCCATGATAGATACCGGGCACGCCGATAAGGTTGAAGATGTGATCGACGGTGGTCACAAGCGTATTCTGCTGCTGGTCGATGAGGCGACAAAATTGATGCGCTCCGCCCATTTTACTGAAGCGAACCAGAAAATTAATGAAGCGCTTGGAATTCACGAGGAAAACCTTGAAGCTTTGATGACGGCTGCTCAACTTCATTTGTTGTGGTTAAAGCATGAGGGCATGGATGCGCGCGTTGTACAACGTGCCAAGGCTTATCTCTCCACATTGGACAAGCTGGTGCCAAATAATCAGAAGGTAATGAATTTTTACCGATTTTTTAATGATATTGTGAGCGACTAAATGCAAAAAATCCTGTCAGCGCTGGTTATTCACGATATCAAGAATGCACTGGCATTGCTAGAGATCGACCTTGAACAACTGAATCATCGCAAAGACACACCCGTTGAGGGGCGACGCGCCTATCGTCGCTGTATTGAACTTAAAACCCGGTTAGTTAGTTTTCTGACGCTTTATAAGCATGATCAGTCAGGACTGCAGCCTGCGATGGTTGAAGTCGATTTGGCCGAATTTATTGAGGACCTGGTTAGAAATAGTCAGTCTGCGATGATGGCGGAAAGTCATCATGGCCACCCAATTGTGGTGCATGCCGATAACGAGCGAATGAAGCCGGGCAGTGCGACAGCTGGTTTCGGCATGCTCGACGAAAATCTGGTTGAACTGGCGCTGGAGTCCGCACTCAACAATGCGGTTCGCTATGCGCATCGCAGGGTCGATGTCTGGTTCGAACAAGAGGCGGATGAAATTGTTTTCCGTGTGCTGGATGACGGGGCGGGTGTCGGTGAGGTGGATGAATTGATGCAGCGTAAAATTGCGGAAAAATCCTCTTCGACCGGCTTGGGGCTGGCCTTGTGCAAGGCGGTTGCCGGGGCGCATGGGTCGGGTTCAGTCCGGCTTGAGAGTCTCCCGGGCGGGACGTTATTTTCGATGCGACTTCGGGCGGTAGCATGATTTTTTGCAAATATCGGCGCGTAAGACGGCTATAAATCCAGCTTTGCCATAATCGAATCAAGCCGCGTCAGGAGGTGTGACCGCTCACGCCTCGGCGCTTCCCATAGCGGTGGTATTGAAGCCGCCATCTACATAGGTGATTTCGCCGGTAATGCCGCTGGCCAGATCGCTGCACAGAAAGGCGGCCGTGTTGCCGACTTCTTCGATAGTTACGTTGCGTTTCAACGGAGAATGTTTTTCGTTGTAACACAGCAATTTGTTGAAGTCGGCGATGCCGGATGCCGCTAATGTCTTGATCGGGCCGGCGGATATGCCGTTTGCACGGATGCCTTTGGCGCCGAGTTGCATGGCCAGATAGCGCACGCCCGCTTCCAGACTGGCCTTGGCCATGCCCATTACGTTGTAATGGGGCATGGTGCGGACGGCACCCAGATAGCTCAAGGTCAATATCGCCGCGTTGCGTCCTTCCATCATTGGCAATGCCGCTTTTGCCATGGCAGGGAAGCTGTAGGAGCTGATATCGTGCGCGACGCGAAAGGCTTCGCGGCTGAAGCCGTCCAGAAACTCGCCATTCAGCGCTTCGCGCGGGGCGAAAGCGATGGCATGCACAAAGCCGTCAAAGCCGTCCCAGTGGTGGTTCAGATCGATGAATAGTTGCTCGATGTCGGCGTCAGAGGCGATATCGCATTGAAACACCCGTTCGCTGTCGAACTGCCTGGCCAGATCTGTTACGCGTTCGCGTACGCGTTCGCCCTGATAGGTGAACGCCAACTCTGCGCCTTCGCGATGCATGGCTTGCGCGACACCGTACGCTATTGAGCGGGTACTGATCATACCGGTAATCAAAATGCGTTTATTGGCCAGAAATCCCATATTTACCCTTGTTGTATGAGTGGTTGGTCAAAAGTGCGGCGATTATAATGTAAATGGATGGCGTGCATTCGTCAGATGCATTCGTATATAATTCCACGCTGTTAAATTTCAGGTTCCCCTCCATGCTGGAAGTCAGCAATCTTGCTTGTAGTCGCGGTGATCATCGTTTGTTTTCCGATCTGAGCTTTGCGCTCTATCCCGGGCAGATCATGCAAATACAGGGCGCGAATGGCAGCGGGAAAACCAGTCTGCTGCGCACTCTGTGTGGTTTTATCATTCCTGACGACGGGAAAATCTCCTGGTGCGGCGAGGACGTTCGCGAACTGGATGAGGCTTATTTTGCCGAGATGATGTATCTGGGGCATTTGAATGCCATCAAGGATGAATTGAGCGCGCTGGAAAATCTGCGAATTTCCGCAGGGCTGTCGGGGACGGAGTTGAATGAAAAGGATGCTGTTGCCGCGTTGCGGCGCATGGGGTTGCGTGGCCGCGAGCGTTTGCCGACCAAAGTGCTGTCTCAGGGGCAGCGCCGCCGCGTCGCACTGGCGCGCCTGCTGGTGAGTGATGCCAGGTTATGGATACTGGATGAACCTTTGACGGCATTGGATGTCGGAGCGGTGGCTCTGATTCAGGAATTGATCGCGGAACATCTGGCAAGGCTGGGTATGGTGATATTCACCACCCATCAACCGCTTGAAGTGGCGGGCATGGAAATGCGCAGTTTGTCGCTGTCATGAAGAAATTATCCCTGTTTTCCTTGTTGATGCTGGTGGTGCGTCGTGATCTGGTGCTGGCGATGCGTCGCCGTGCGGATGTGCTGACCACGCTGATTTTTTTCGTGATGGTAGTGAGCCTGTTTCCACTGGGCGTCGGGCCAGAAATGGGTATGTTGCGCAAGATGGCACCCGGCGTGTTGTGGGTAGCGGCCTTGCTTGCATCAATGTTATCGTTGGGCAGACTGTTTTCGGCAGACTATTTGGATGGTACGCTAGAGCAAATGTTGCTGGCCCCGCAATCGCTGTCAGTATTGGTGCTGGGCAAGATGGCTTCGCACTGGATGGTGTCCGGGCTGCCGCTGGTATTGATGACCCCGGTGCTGGGTTTGCAGTTCGATATGTCGATACAGGCGATAGGTGTGTTGATACTGGGTTTGTTGCTGGGCACGCCGATACTCAGCATGGTGGGTGCAATTGGCGCGGCACTGACTCTGGGGTTGCGCGGTGGCGGGGTGTTGTTGTCCCTGCTGGTGTTGCCCTTGTGCATTCCGGTATTGATTTTTGGTACGGGTGCAGTAGAGGCGGTGACCAGTGGTTTAAGTGTGTCGTCTCATCTGTCATTGATGGGCGCCTTGTTGGTGTTGGCTCTTGTCTTTACCCCCTGGGTGACGGCGCAGGCTTTACGAATTTCGATGGAGTGATTTGTGGCAATAAACTGGTTCAAATATTCTGCACCGACAACCTTTTACGGTCTGGCGGGTAAGTTGATTCCGTGGTTTGCCGTTTCGGCAGCCGTTTTGTGCATAGTTGGTTTGTATATCGGCTTTGTCGTGGCGCCTGCCGATGCACAGCAAGGCGAGTTTTACCGCATTATCTTCATCCATGTTCCCTCCTCCATTCTGTCCATGTTTCTGTATTTGATCATGGCGGCCTATGCTGCGATGGGCCTGATTTTCAATACCCGCCTGTCTTCGATGATGGCGAGTGCGATTGCACCGACCGGCGCCTTGTTTGCCTTCATTTCGCTGTGGACCGGCGCCTTGTGGGGTAAGCCGATGTGGGGTGCTTGGTGGGTATGGGATGCGCGCCTTACCTCCGAACTGATATTGTTGTTTCTCTATCTCGGTTTTATTTCTCTGCATGCTTCGATAGATGATCCGCGTCGTGCTGATCGCGCTGCGGCGCTGCTGGCGATTGTCGGTTCGGTGAACGTCCCCATTATTTATTTCTCGGTCAAATGGTGGAATACCTTGCACCAGGGATCGACCATCAAGTTTACCGGGACATCGATGCACATTGCCATGCAGCAGGCGATGTTCACCATGCTGGTGGCCTGTTGGCTCTACGCCATTACGGTCACACTGATGCGTGTGCGCAGCATTATTCTGGAGCGTGAACGACATACCAAATGGATTACGGAATTAGCGGAGGTAAAGTCATGAGTTTGGATATCTGGATGAGAGAAAATCCGCTTAGCTATATCTGGATCGGTTCCTACGCCGTTGCGTTTTTGATTTTTGCAATTGAAATCGCGATGGTTGTGCATAAGAGAAAAATCACTTTACAGCAGGTGCGCCTGATGCGTGAAGCAGAAGAATCGGAAGAGGGATAAGTCATGAAGCCACGTCAGAAAAGAGCCTTATATATTGTTGTTGCCCTCGTCGCAGTGGGTCTTGCAGTGGCGCTGGTGCTGAACGCGCTCAAGGATAACGTCAGCCTGTATTTCACACCGACCCAGGTTTACAACAAGGAGGCGCCGGAAGGCCGCAGTTTTCGTATCGGTGGTCTGGTCGAAGAGGGCAGTGTCAAGCGTGAAAATGACGGCCTGACGGTGCATTTTGTGATTACCGATTTGCATAAAAGTTTGCCGGTGGTCTATAAGGGCATCCTGCCGGATTTGTTCAAGGAAGGTAAAGGCGTGGTCGCACAAGGAAAGATGGCAGCCGACGGAGTGATGCATGCCGAAGAGGTGTTGGCCAAACACGATGAAAACTACATGGCACCGGAAGCTGCCGATGCCCTGAAAAAAGCTGAAGCGGCCAATGCGGCTGCGAGCGCACCTGCAGCTGTCGCAGAATAATCAAGAAAGTTCTTACATGATTCCAGAGTTAGGTCATTTTTCCTTAATCGTCGCGTTGTTTCTGGCGATCATCCTTGGCGTGCTGCCGATTTTGGGTGCGGCACGCAATAACCCGGTATTCATGGGGGTTGCCCGCCCGCTGGCTTACGGGCAGATGATATTCATCGGTTTGGCGTTCGTCGCGCTGGCCTATGCCTTCCTGGCCAATGATTTTTCCGTGCTGTATGTCGCACAGCATTCCAATTCCCAGTTGCCCGGCGAATATCGCTTTGCGGCGGTCTGGGGCGGGCACGAAGGTTCGTTGTTGTTGTGGGCCTTTATTCTGTCTGCCTGGACTGCCGCAGTCGCTGCATTCAGCAAACATTTGCCGGATGAAATGGTGGCGCGTGTGCTGGGGGTGATGGGGTTGATTTCGGTAGGTTTTCTGATGTTCATGTTGTTCACAAGCAGCCCGTTTGAGCGTCTGTTGCCGGCGGCGGCCGATGGTCGCGACCTGAATCCGCTGTTGCAGGACCCGGGTCTGGTAATACATCCGCCGATGTTGTACATGGGCTATGTCGGTTTCTCAGTGGCGTTTGCCTTCGCCATTGCCGCCTTGCTGGGCGGCAGACTGGATGCGACCTGGGCGCGCTGGTCGCGCCCCTGGACTACGGTAGCCTGGGTATTCATGACCCTCGGTATCGCGCTGGGCAGCGGCTGGGCTTATTATGAATTGGGCTGGGGTGGCTGGTGGTTCTGGGATCCGGTCGAGAACGCCTCGTTCATGCCCTGGCTGGTCGGTACGGCGCTGATTCATTCGCTGGCCGTGACCGAAAAGCGCGGCGCATTCAAGAGTTGGACCGTGTTGCTGGCCATTGCGGCCTTCTCGCTTAGTTTGCTCGGCACTTTTCTGGTGCGTTCCGGCGTGCTGACTTCCGTGCATTCGTTTGCTTCCGATCCGAAGCGCGGGATTTTCATTCTGAGCTTTCTGGTGCTGGTCATTGGCGCCTCGCTGCTGCTGTTTGCCTGGCGCGCACCGAAAATCGGTCTGGGTGGTAAATTCGACCTGCTGTCGCGCGAATCGCTGCTGCTGGCGAACAATGTGCTGCTGTCGGTGGCTGCGGCTTCCGTGTTTATCGGTACCTTGTATCCCCTGTTCATGGATGCGCTGGGTTACGGCAAACTGTCGGTCGGCCCGCCGTATTTTGAGGCTGTGTTTGTGCCCCTGATGATGCCGATGATATTTTTAATGGGCCTGGGGCCACTGGCACGCTGGAAGAAAATGGCTGTGCCCGATCTGGCCAAACGTGTGCGTTGGGGTTTCGCCAGTGCGCTGATACTGGCTTTGCTGCTGCCGCTGGTGATGGGTCGTTTCCTGTCTCTGGAAACAGATAAATGGTCGGTCATGATCGTGCTGGGTTTGCTGATGGCCTTCTGGATCATTGCCACGCTGGTGGTCAGTTTGCGGCAACGCTGGTCGGGGCAGGGTACATTCATGCAACGCGTGCGCCAGCAGAGTTTGAGTTATTACGGCATGCAATTTGCGCATCTGGGTGTGGCGCTGTTCATTATCGGTGTTGCGCTGGTGAAAGGATATGAAACCGAGCGCGATGTGCGCATGGATGTCGGCGATACGGTTAATGCCGGCGGATTTGAGTTCCGCTTCGATGGCGTAACTGAAAAACAAGGGCCGAATTATGTGGCTGGCGTAGGGCATATCACGGTGAGCCAAAACGGCAAGGTGGTGAGTGAATTAAGTCCTGAAAAGCGCCAATACATCGTCTCAGGCATGCCGCTGACCGAAGCCGCCATTGAAACCGGGGTGTTCCGCGATTTGTACGTGTCGCTGGGTGAGCCGATTCCGGATTCTGACGGGGCATGGGCCGTGCGGGTTTACATCAAACCTTTCATCGACTGGATTTGGGCCGGTTGTCTGTTCATGGCGATAGGCGGTTTGCTGGCGGTCAGTGACAGGCGTTACCGTATTCATGCCAAGGCTGGGATAAAGGCGCAGACGCTCGCGAAGAATGAGCAACATTCGATGGCTCAGTCACCGGTTCCTGGCAATCCGCAATCAGAGGGGCAAACATCATGATGCGTTTCATACTCCCGTTAGTGATTTTTCTGGTATTGGCAGGCTTTCTGTATGCGGGGCTTGGGCGTGATACGCGCGAAGTACCTTCACCGCTGGTCGGCAAGGCTGCGCCTGCCTTCGTGTTGCCCTTGTTGCATGACGCGAACAAGCAATTTTCGCCGCAACAGATGCAGGGTCAGGTGTGGCTGCTGAATGTGTGGGCCTCATGGTGTGGGGCTTGCAAGGACGAACACCCGTTGCTGATGGATTTATCCCGGAAAAACATCGTGCCGATTGTTGGCCTGGACTACAAGGACAAGGCGGATGATGGCGCAGCCACACTGCGTAAATCGGGTGATCCTTATACTCTGGTCATCGCGGATGCCGATGGCAAGGTAGGATTTGATTACGGCGTTTACGGCGTTCCCGAAACTTATGTCATCGATAAGCAGGGAATTATCAAATACAAACTGATAGGCGCGCTGAATACGAAAAATTTACAGGAAAAAATTCTTCCACTCGTCGCGGAGTTGCAAGCCCAATGAAATACCTGTTGATGATTGCACTGTTGTTGCCCGCCTTTGCTTTTGCCGGTGTGGCGAAGGATATGGCGGATGACCCTGTAATGGAAAGACGCATGATGCATCTGGCTGAAAAGGTGCGTTGTCTGGTTTGTCAAAGTGAGCCGGTTTCCAACTCGCATTCTGACTGGGCTAATGACGTGCGTCAGATCATGCGCGAGAAGATGACGGCAGGCGCGAGTGATCAGGAAATACTCGATATTCTGGTCGAGCGTTTTGGCAAGTCGGTATTGTTTGATCCGCCTGTAGACAAGGAAACGATACCCCTGTGGTCGGCTCCGTTCGTCCTGTTGTTTGTGGGGAGCGGTATATTGGTTTACCAATTGAGAAAGCGTAAAGGGTTGTTGGTGGAAGCACAACTTTCGGCACAGGATGAACAACGCGTCGCTGAATTGTTGAATGAAAATCCCGCATCGTCACCTGCGACTGTCACATCAAATCAAGCGAAAGACTCTCAAGCATGACCTTATTCTGGATACTATCTGCCGTGCTGCTGGTAGCAGCACTGCCTTTTGTGGTGTGGCCGCTGTGGCGTAAGTCGGCGGGAAGCAACGATGTCTTGCGCGATGCCGCCAACCTTGAAATATTGCGTGATCAGTCAACAGAACTTGAAGCGGATTTGCAAAACAGTCTGCTGACTCAAGAGGCTTTTGAGCAAGGCAGGCGTGAATTGCAAGTGCGCCTGCTCGATGAGGTAAAAACGACGGACGCACCGGCAAGGGTGCCGCGCAATCCAGCCAGAATTCTGGCGCTGGTATTGCTGGTGTTGCTCCCGCTTTCCAGTGTGTTGCTCTACCTTGCTATCGGCAACAGTGAGGCATTGCTGCCGAAAGAACAGCAAAGCGAAGTCGCCGATGGTTTTGGCTCGATACGCTCGGAAGCCGCACTGATTGAGCTGGAAGCCAAAATGGTGAAATTGCCGGAAAACCCGGATGGATGGTTGACGCTGGCACGTTCCTATACCGAGTTGCAACGTTTTGATGATGCGGTGCGCGCGTATCAACAACTGGTCGCGCTGGTACCGGGTGAGGGACAAATCTGGGCCAATTATGCGGATGCCATGGCAATGAAAAACGGACAGTCGTTGCTGGGTGAGCCGACCAAGCTGCTCAACAAGGCGCTGGCACTGGATCCGGAAAATACCTCGGCGCTGGCGCTGGCCGGGTCGGCGGGCATGGAACGCGGGGATTATGTCGCGACCATCACGCATTGGCAAAAACTGCTCAGCCTCTTGCCCCCCGATTACCCGGATGTGCAAATGATACGCGATGGCCTCAATCAGGCGCGCGAATTCCTGTCCATGCAAAAGGGCGGCAAGGAAAAACTGGCGAAACTGCCCGCGATGGATGCGCCCGAAAAGGTTGCGGACAATCCGGCTATGGCCATTACCGGCCGTGTGTCGCTGAGTCCTGCGCTGCTGGCAAAAGCTGCACCTGATGATTTTGTCTTTATCCTGGCGCGTGCGGCAGAAGGCCCGAAGATGCCGCTGGCGGTATTGCGCAAGCAGGTCAAAGACTTGCCGATGGCGTTCACGCTCGATGACAGCATGGCGATGCAGCCGGAGATGAAGCTCTCCGGATTTGACAAGGTGGTCGTGCTGGCGCGTGTCTCAAAGTCAGGCTCGCCTGTGGCTCAGTCAGGTGATCTGGAAGGTTCGGCGGGTATCGTTACGCCGGGCAGCAAGGGACTGAATATCACGATAGACAGCGTCGTCAAATAGTATAGTCCCCGTTGCTCAAAACGGCATTCATTGTGAAATGGATGCCGTTTTTATTCTGGGGACACGTTGCCTCGCCCTGAGCCCGCAAGGGGCTTCCCACGCAACTACGCGATGAAGCCGCTAAATTGCTGAATGAAAGGGCGAGGTTTAAGAGCGTGGAGGGGAGGGGATTCAAACCCTCCCCGTCTAAATCCACCGGCCTGAAGGCCGGTGACAAGTTGTTGTGCGGCATCGACGGTTTGCTATCATGGCGGCCCGGGCAATTTCTCCAATCCACTGCGAACAATGTTAAGTAAACTCAATCCCGTACAGCGCGAAGCGGCAATGTATCTCGACGGCCCGCTGCTGGTGCTGGCGGGTGCGGGCAGCGGCAAGACGCGCGTCATCACCCACAAGATCGCCTATCTGGTGGAGGAGTGCGGCTATCAGGCGCGCAACATCGCGGCGATCACCTTTACCAACAAGGCCGCCAACGAAATGCGCGAGCGTGTCGGCACTCTGTTGCAGGGCAAGAATGCCAAGGGACTGGTGGTCAGCACCTTTCACTCGCTGGGCATGAATATACTGCGCGCCGAGGCCAGGCTGCTGGACTACAAACCGCAGTTTTCGATATTTGATTCCAGCGATACTTTCAAAATTATCGGGGAACTGACCAATTCCGGCGATAAGCAGGAAGTCAGGGACGTACAGACACAGCTGTCGAACTGGAAATCGGCGTTCATCTCGCCGGAGCAGGCGGTGGTCAATGCCGATAGTGTGGAGTTGGAAGCGTATGCGCGTCTATATATGCGCTATCAGGAAACCTTGCGCGCCTATCAGGCGGTGGATTTCGATGATTTGATACACCTGCCGGTGGTGCTGTTTAACCAGCATCCTGAAGCCTTGTTGCGCTGGCAACAAAAGCTGCGCTATCTGCTGATAGACGAATATCAAGATACCAATGATTGCCAGTATCAGTTGACCCGTTTGCTGGCAGGCAAGCGCGCCGCGTTTACTGCCGTGGGCGACGACGATCAGGCGATCTATGCCTGGCGGGGTGCGAGTATCGAGAACCTGCACAATCTGCGTACCGACTACAGCAATCTGCGCGTCATCAAACTGGAACAGAATTACCGTTCCTCGCAGCGCATCCTGAAGGTGGCGAATCATCTGATCAATCACAACACCAAGGTGTTCGAGAAGAAGCTGTGGAGTGATCACGGCATTGGCGATCCGATCAGAGTTTACGCTGCACGGGACGATGAGCACGAGGCGGAGAGCGTGGTGATGAAGCTGATTACGCACAAATTCGAGCATCAAACCCAATTTTCCGATTACGCGATTCTGTATCGCAGCAATTATTTGTCGCGCGCCTTCGAGGAACAGTTGCGCGCCCAGCGCGTGCCCTACACCGTCAGCGGCGGCACCTCGTTTTTCGACAAGCCTGAGATTAAGGACATCACCGCGTATTTAAGGCTGATCGCCAATCCGGACGATGATCCCGCCTTTATACGTGCCATCACCACGCCCAAACGCGGCATCGGTAATACTACGCTGGAGAAACTCGGCAGCTATGCCGGAACGCGCCATATCAGCCTGTTCGAGGCGGCATTCGAGGCGCAGCTGGAACAGTTATTGCCGCCCCGTCAGTACGAAGACCTGATGGTGTTCTGCCGCTTCATCAGTCGCCTTGAGGACAGGGCGGATGCCGACCCGTGTGCCGAATTACTCGATGAATTGCTGCGCGCGATCAATTACGAAACCTGGCTGTATGACACGCATGAATCAAGGCAGGCCGAGGTCAAGTGGAAGAACGTCGATGATTTCATCGGCTGGCTCAAGCGCAAGGCGGAAGCCGACGAAAAATCGCTGCTCGACATGGTGCAGACCATCGCGCTGATCAATATGCTCGAAGGCAAGAATCAGGAGCCGGATGCTGTCTCGCTATCCACGCTGCATGCCGCCAAGGGGCTGGAGTTTTCGCATGTGTTTATCATCGGCGCAGAAGAAGATATATTGCCGTTTCGTGACAGCGACGAAAAAGGCATAGAGGAGGAGCGTCGCCTGATGTATGTCGGCATCACCCGCGCCGAGCGCAGTCTGCAGATCAGCTATTGCAACCGCCGCCGTCGCGGCAAGGACTGGGCGCTGTGCGAACCCAGCCGCTTTCTGGAAGAAATGCCGGCCAGCGAGTTGATCTATGCTGGCGGTCACGCAGATGCAATACCCGTGGTGAGCAAGGATGAAGGCATGGACAAGCTGGCCAGACTCAAGGCGATGCTGAATAAACCGGTGGCGGAATGATGAGCGATTGTCCGACAGAATTAAGGCAGGCAGCACTGTGCTGGCTGAGTGAACCGGATGCCGCGCGCAAGGCGGCGGGTGTGCGACAGTTGGCGAAAAACGGGTCGTCGGGTGCAATGCAACTGGATAGTCAGGCTGTGTTGAGTGCAACGCAGATCATTCCCGGTATTCCCGACAAGCCAGAGCTGGTCGCACCAAGACTGGTCAAGCGCCGCTCGATGATTACACCTGAGGGGCGCGCGATCCTGATCCATGCGCTGGTACATATCGAATTTAACGCCATCAATCTGGCGCTGGATGCGATCTGGCGCTTTGCCGATATGCCACGCGAATATTACACCGACTGGTTGCAGGTGGCCGATGAAGAGGCGTTGCATTTTTCGTTGTTGGCCGACCATTTGCAAACGCTGGGTCATGCTTATGGTGATTTCCCCGGACACAGCAGTTTGTGGGAAATGGCCGACAAAACCCGGGGCGATGTGCTGGCGCGGATGGCCTTGGTGCCGCGAACCATGGAGGCGCGCGGACTGGATGCCGTGCCGGTGTTGCGCGACAAGCTGGCACAGGCGGGTGATCTGACTGCCGCCGGAATTCTGGATATTATTTTGATGGACGAAATCGGTCATGTTGCCATCGGCAACCGCTGGTATGGATTTCTGTGTGAGCAACGCGGTCTTGAGCCCTTGGAGACCTACGCCCGTCTTGCCGTGGAACATGCCGCCCCCGTGCTGCGCGGCCCATTCAATTTGTCTGCCCGGCGTGCCGCAGGATTCAGTGAATTGGAGTTGGCGGCGTTGAGCTGTTAGGGGACAGACACCCCGATACGGCTGCGTACTCATGCTTTTCTTTCAGAATATAGTCCGTATGGCCTATATTTATTTGCGCGATCTGCCTATAGAATTAAAATCGAAAAAGGAAGGGTTGTTTGAAATTTTATGTTTAATCAATTGGTTATTGAATTAATTTAACGTATAGCCATACATTTTTCACCGGGGGTGGTTGCTATGACTAAGGTTTTTCGCTTAAGCAGTAGTTCGTTGTTTCCTGTTCGAACCTCTAATCGTAATTGTCCGGTTTGCAAGGCATCGGACGTAAATCGTGTGAAACGTCGCATTGTTGATCGCCTGATCAGCCCGCTTATCCCGATTAAGCGCTATCACTGTGAGGTTTGTGGTTGGGCGGGCAATCTGAAAATAAACGGTGAGTAATGCTGGACGTATTGCGCGGTTTTATATCAACAGCTAACAACGCTATCCGCTAGCAGCCTGATCCAGATCGTTGTCGTTATTGTCCCCTGCGCCGGGAAGCTGTGTTTTACAGGTTTGTTAAGCGGGCGCGAGCGTGGCACAATTGCGGCCTGCACAACGCTCAAACTTCAAATTCATGCTGAGTTACCGCCATGCCTTTCACGCCGGCAATCATGCCGATGTGCTGAAACACTTCATCGAGGTTCAATTGCTGCGCTATCTGGCGCAAAAAGATAAACCGTTCTGGTATATAGATACGCATGCCGGTGCGGGTTGCTATGCACTGGACAGCGGCTATGCCGCACAGAATGCGGAGTATGAAAGCGGCATAGCGCGCTTGTGGGAACGCGAGGATTTGCCTGCGCCCCTGGCCGACTATGTTGCGCTGATAAAGCGCATTAACCCGGACGGGCAGCTGAGGCTGTATCCCGGCTCTCCCCTGGTGGCGCAGGAGTTGTTGCGGGACGGGGACAAAATGCGGCTGTTCGAGTTGCACCCTTCCGACAGTGAAATTCTGCATGAGAATTTTGCCGGATACGGAACACAGGTTTTGATGCAGACTGCCGATGGTTTCGGCGCGCTGAAAGCGTTGCTGCCACCCCCTCCGCGCCGCGCACTGGTGCTGATCGACCCCCCTTATGAAGACAAACAGGATTACCAGCGCGTGATAACGGCATTGCGCGAGGGATTGAAGCGTTTCGCCAGCGGCGTTTACGCGGTATGGTATCCGCAATTGCAGCGCAGTGATGCGCGTCAGTTGCCGGAACAGCTCAAGCAACTACCCGTCAAGAGTTGGCTGAATGTCGCACTCAGTGTGCAAGGGCTCAGCGAAGAGGGTTTCGGCATGCACGGCAGCGGCATGTTCGTGCTCAATCCGCCATGGAATCTGCATGCTGTATTGCAACAGACAATGCCCTATCTGGTCGAACATCTGGGACAGGATGCGGAAGCCGGGTTTACGCTGGAATATCAGGAGAATTAGCCGTGAATCTGTACACTTCATCCGATTTATCAAATTTTAGTGAGCAAAGTTATGACGACATCACATAAATGGAATTTCTTCAGGGCAGGTGGTTTCGATCAGGTACAGCTTGATAGCGGTGCGGATTTGCTGGCATTAAAGGATCTGGATCAGAAACTCTGGGTCGCGCTGAGTTGCCCGACTCGCGGCATCGAGTTCGATACCCGCACGCTGGATATGATAGACAGCGATAAGGATGCGCATGTGCGTGCCAATGAGGTGCTGGCGGCCATCGCCTGGGCGGGAGGCTTGCTGAAGTATCCCGATCTGCTGGTGCAGGGCGGGGATAGCCTGGCGCTGGATGCTATCGATGACAGCAGCGATGAGGGCAGGCAGCTGTATGCCTCCGCAGCGCATATTCTCAAGAGTCTGGGCAAGTCGGATGCGGGTGTGATTACGCTGTCGGATATGGCAGACATCGAGCAGTTCGTGGCGCATCAGAAATTCAACGGTGACGGCGTGATAGGCGCGCAGCAGGTTGACGATGCCGGGGTGAGCGCGTTGATTGAGGTCATCGTCAAATGCACGGGTTCGCAATTGGACATGAGCGGGGAAGCAGGCATCAACGAGACGATTGCGGAGAAGTTCTTCCTTGAAGCCAACGCCTACGCGGATTGGTATGCCAGAGGAGAAAATGATACGGCGGCCTTGTTTATGGGGGATAAGACGGTGGAGGCGGCTGCGGCGTTCCATGCGGTAAACGACAAGGTGGGCGACTATTTTACGCGTTGCCAGCTGGCCGCTTATGACCTGCGCGCAGCAGTGCCATTGAGCCGTTCAGCCGAAGATTACCAGCAACTCGCCGCGCAAAGCCTGTCGGCGCAGAGTCTGGACGTGGCGAATTTCCCGCTGGCGACGGTGGAGGCGAATAAACCGCTGCCGCTGGTTTCCGGAATCAATCCGGCCTGGCAGGCGAAGCTGGACCGCTTGCGCGAACGGGTAATCGTTCCTCTGCTGGGCGTCAGAGATACGCTGAGTGCTTCGGAATGGGCATCGCTGTGTGAAAAATTCGCCGCGTTTGATGCATGGCAGGCCGCCAGGCCGGCGACTGGCGTAGAGCAACTCGGCATCGCACAGCTGCGTGAAATACTCGGCAGTGAGCATCAGGCAGACATCACTGCACTGATCGCGCAGGACAAGATGGTCGAGGCCGAGGTCAAGGCGATTCATGCGGTGGAAAAATTGCTGCACTACAACCGGGATCTGTTCAAATTAGTGAACAACTTCGTTTCGTTCCGTAATTTTTATACCGGCATGGACAAGGCGATTTTCCAGATTGGCACGCTGTATCTGGATGGGCGTAGCTGTGAACTGTGTATCAAGGTCGAAGATGTGGCCAGGCATGCCGCTTTTGCGATATCCAGCGGCGTATGTCTGGTGTATTGCGAATGCGTGCGCGGCAAGGAGAAGATGAATATCGCCGCCGCGTTTACCGCCGGTGATTCTGACTATCTGCTGGTCGGACGTAACGGTGTGTTCTACGATCGCAACGGCCTCGACTGGGATGCCAATATTGTGCGCATCATTGATCACCCTATCAGTATCCGTCAGGCATTCTGGACGCCTTACAAAAAACTGGTCAAGATGGTCAGCGAGGGCTTGCAGAAGCTGGCCGCCTCGAAAGCCAATGCTGCAGAAGGCAGCATGCTCAAGACATTGGAACAGGGCGGAAAACCTGCCGTGACGCCTCCGGCCGAACCACCCAAGCCTTTCGATGTCGGCAAGTTTGCCGGTATTTTTGCCGCGATCGGTCTGGCGATCGGCGCGATCGGCGGGATACTGGCTTCCGTCGTGAGTGGCTTGATCGGTCTGAAATTCTGGCAGATACCGCTGGCGATGATCGGACTGATGTTGCTGATCTCCGGTCCGTTTATAGCGTTGGCCTGGTTTAAGCTGAAGAAACGCAGTCTTGCGCCGATACTGGACGCCAACGGCTGGGCGATCAACGCCCGTGCGCGCATTAACATACCTTTCGGTGTTTCGCTGACCCGTCTGGCAGAGTTGCCTGAGGGTGCGAAACGTTCACTGTACGATCCGTTTGCGGACAAAAAGCCGCTGTGGCCCTACTATGCGGCGATCGCGCTGGTGATCTGCGTGCTGGCAGGGTTGTGGTATTTCGGCGTGTTCGGGCAAATATGAGCAAAGCAGCACTTGCCAGTTGCCTTGTTGAAACGCTGCCATCCGGTTTGAGCGGGCTTTTCAACCCCTGGCGGGATCGGTGTCCGCATGACGCCGCCCTTAATGGTCCGCAGGAAAAACTGGACCGGTTGGCACTGCATCTGGATTGCGACCCGGAATTTATTCTTGCCGGAGAGGCGCCCGGCTACGCGGGGTGTCGCTACAGCGGCATCGCTTTCACCAGCGAACGATTGCTGGGTGAGGGGGCGATCCCGCGTATTCCGGCTATGCAGCACAGGCTGTCAACCCGGCGTTTGCCTTTTTCCGAGCCGTCGGCCACGATAGTCTGGAAAACGCTATACCGGCTAGGCATTGCAGAACGTACGATACTCTGGAATGCCTTGCAGCTGCATCCGCACCGTCCGGACAGCCTGTGGTCGAACCGGACGCCCACGCTGTCCGAAATCAGCCTGGGCGAACCCGCCTTGCGGATTCTTGTGGAAGCCTTTCCGTGCGCCAAAATTATCGCGGTGGGTAAGAAGTCGGAAGGGCTGCTGCACGGGATGGGTATTCCAACGGCGGGTTCAGTGCGCCATCCCGCCAATGGCGGTGCGACTGAATTCGCCGCAGGCTTAGCGGCGCTGATGTGAGCGTGCCGCGCACCAACCCGGGGCTGACTTTTGATCCCAAACCAATACTGGAT
>JAUSLX010000194.1 GCA_030645775.1 Gallionella sp.
GTTCGGTTCGATGCTCTCCACCCCCATCATCAACCCGCCGCAAGCGGCCATTCTCGGCATCCATGCCACCAAAGATCGTGCGGTAGTTGAAAATGGATCGATTGTGATCCGCCCGATCAACTACCTGGCCGTCTCCTACGACCACCGCATCATCGACGGTCGCGAAGCCGTGCAATTCCTGGGCGCGATCAAGGAAGCGCTTGAGTTTCCGGGACGCGTGCTGCTGGATCTGTGATCAACCTGAAAACTCTCATTGAGGTGGGTGTTGTAAAACTTAATAACATAATCATATAGTTGCGTGCAGGAACCGTAGGTCGGGTTAGCCCTCAAGGGCGTAACCCGACAAGCAGCGTTCAATATGACACTGTCGGGTTACGCGATAAGACCGCTAACCCGACCTACGCTGACTGTATTAGTGGGGTGTTTGGATATTCCTAAGCCGGACAACCTGGAACCAAACTTGTAGGTCGGGATTTATCCCGACGTTTTTGCTTGGCAGATTCAACACGTCTTGTCGGGATAAATCCCGACCTACGAAAAACACAAATCTTGTCACGTTTTTGCATCATTAAACCTGTAAGTGACTAAATTCTATCCAGCAATTCGTTGAGGAAGGAACTGGTTTCTTCGGGGCGAAGCAGCATCGCGCCGCTGATCCAGAATACATCTTCGGCACGGCTGCCCAGTGTGTTGATCTTGGCGCGGTGCAGTCGTATGCCATGTTGGTCAAGAATTTGTGCGATGCGCGCCAGCAATCCCGGGCGATCACCGGCGATCAGCGACAGCACGTACATACCATGTCGATCCCGCTCGATATTGACTTTGGTATTGATCGGAAAGTGTTTGAGCTGGCGGCTTACCCGTCCGGTGGTGATGGCGCCGACCGTGCTGCCCTGCATGATTTTTTGGGTGAGTTCAAATTCGATGTAATTCATCAGGTCGCGGTAGGCCATGTCGCTGCGGGTGATTTCCATGACCTGGAAGCTGTTCAACGCGTAACCATGTTGCGTGGTGTGTATCTTGGCATCAACGATGGTGTATTGCATGCGCGAGAAAAATTCACAAATGTAGGCAAATAGCCAGCGTTGATCCGGGCAATACACCATCACCTGCAAACCGGTATCCGCACGGCTCAGGCGTGTTTTTACGATGGGGGTAGCCGCATTGACCCTGAAAGCCAGCAATCGGGTGTGCCAGGCGATTTCCTGCGCTTCGTGATCCAGAAAATAGCTGTCATCAAGCTGCGCCCAAAGCAGGCGGTAGGATTCCGGAGCGATGGCATATAAATTCAGTGTGGCCGCGGCTTGTTCGCGTATTTCGTCCAGACGGTTGGCGGCCACGCCTTCTTTCATATAGCGGCGTGTCAGCTGGAACAGGTCTTCCATCAGTTTGCCTTTCCAGGCATTCCA
>JAUSLX010000205.1 GCA_030645775.1 Gallionella sp.
GAATCGCTACGCGAGTTTCACGTTAACCTTGCAGAACTTCGCGCATCGCCACACAAGTGCGTTCCACATCGGCTTCAGTCATCGCGTAATACATCGGCAGGGAAACGATCTGTTTGCCGACATGTTCGGCTATCGGATACATGCCTTCCTTGAAACCCAGCTCGCGATACAGTTTGAACAGGTGAATAGGCGCGTAATGGAAACCGACACCGATGTTGAACGCTTTCATGCGCTCCATAAACTGGGGGCGCGTGATGCTGTCCGGCAACACGATCTGGAACAAATGCCAGTTGGTATTCTTGAAATCCTCAGGCGGCAGTTGTGCGCCGGTTTTCTCCTCGAAATCGCTGCCCAGTATCTTGAAATAATGCTGCGCCAGCTTGCGGCGCTGCGCGGTGATCTTGTCCAGCTGCGCAAACTGCCCCAGCCCGATCGCAGCCGCAATGTCGGTCATGTTGTATTTGCCGCCCAGCACGTCCACGTCTATGCCATCCCAGCCGCTGCGCGATACGCCCTGCAGGCGATACTTTTCGGCCAGTGTCGCTTCCTCGGCGTTGTTCAACACCAGGCAACCGCCCTCGGAAGTGGTGATGTTCTTGTTGGCCTGAAAGCTGAACGAGACGAAATCGCCGAACGAACCGATGGGCTTGCCTTGCCATGTAGAGCCGATGGCCTGTGCGGCATCCTCGATCACGCGCAATTTGTATTTGCTCGCAATCGCGTACAGCCTGTCCATATCCAGCGGCCTGCCCGCCAGATACACGGGGATGATTGCTTTCGTGCGCGGGGTGATTGCCGCTTCGACCTTGTCCAGATCGAGGTTGCGCGTGACCGGGTCGATGTCGGCAAACACCGGGGTCGCGCCCACTTCGAGGATCACGTTGGCGGTCGCCACCCACGAGATCGGCGTGGTGATGACTTCATCTCCTGCACCGATGCCGGCGATGCGCAGCGCAATCTCCATGGTGCAGGTGCCGGAATTGAAGGTGCGCACAATGCGTCCACCGAAATAGTCGGAGAGTTGTTTCTCGAACTCAGCCACCTTGGGCCCGCTGGTAATCCAGCCGGAACGCAACGTATCGGCGACAGAGGCGATGGTCGCCTCGTCTATGGTCGGCTTGGAAAAAGGCAGAAAAGTATTCATATCAGGCTCGCGAAATAATGACCACACCGAGAATAATCACGCCCATGCCGATCACCTTGGCAGGATTGAAAGACTCATTAAACAGGTACCAGGCCGCCACCGCATTCACCACATAGCCCAGCGACAGCAAAGGATAGGCGATGCTGACCTGCACGCGCGACAGCGCGAGTATCCAGATCACCACGCCCAGCACGTAACAAGCCATCGCGCCGATGATGTGCGGCTCAGTCGCCAGCTTCCAGCCTATCGGCACGATATTTTCGACACTGAAATCGAAATAGCCGATGGAGTTGGTGCCGGTTTTCATCAGTATCTGCGCGGCGGCGTTGAGCATCACACCGGCCAATATCATGCTGAAACTGACCAGATTCATGGCTTTTTCACCACGATATGCTGGGCATCTTCGAAAATGATTTTCATGGGCAATTCCAGTTGTTGCAGCATGGGATAAACATACACCGGCATGATAGCCAGCCCTTCGGGCTGCGATGCCCACACTTTGGCGAATTGTTCCAGAGTCGGAATCCAGCGCTCCGGTTCCTGGCGGAGACCGAAGCCCATTTCGTCCTGATACTGCACCAGCGTGAAAGTGCGCTGCAGATAGAATGGCAGCGTCTGCTCATACGTCAGCACCGAATAAAACGGAATAGCCGGCTTGACTTCGGCGCGGATTGCTTCGGCGATGTGTTTGGCGGAGCGTTCACGCGCCACGGTGTTATAACCGGACAGCCCGATCTGAGCGGACAGCAAGGCGCTCAGCGAGAGCACCAGCACGGCCGGCAGCTTATGTTTGCGCCACAGCAACGCCATTCCCGACAGCAATCCGAACAGCATCAGCAGCGATGCGACAACCAGCCAGACGCTGTAATTCGGATACAGCGCGATTTGATTCGGCGTGTCGGCAAAGCTACCCACATTCAGCGCCAGTACCAGCCATACCAGCGCAACTGGCACGACGGGGACAATTTGCCAGAACAACACACGCTCGCGCATCTCGGCGATGCGCTTGCCCATCAGCAACACCAGGGCGGGGAACATCGGCAACAAATACGAAGGCAGTTTGGAGCCGGAAATAGTGAAGAACAGGTAGATGAACACCGCCCAGACCAACAGGAAACGTTCCGCATTGAACGGCTTGTCGACACCCGTGCTGCGGGGCTGCACCTTGCCGAATGCGGTGCGAAACATGGCATCGAACAATAGCACCGTCCAGGGCAAGGCCCCCGCCAGCAGGATAGGCACAAAATAATACCAGGGCTGGTAGCGCCCCAAATCCTTGGTGGTAAAGCGCGTGTAATGCTCGTAGATGAAGAAGCGGTCGAAGAACTCGGGGTTAGCCTGCATCACCAGATAAAACCACGGTGCAGTAATCAACAGGAAAATGGCCATTCCGGACAGCCAGTGCATGCGCTTGAGCACACTGAAATCGCGCTGCACCAGACAATAAATGAACACCGCCGTGCCCGGCAGAATGATGCCCATCAAGCCCTTGGAGAGCACCGCCAGCGCCATCCCGGCCCATGCCAGCCACATCCAGTTACGCTGTTTTTTTACATTCGTCTCGCTTTGCCCCAGCAACAAGGCAAACAACCCCAGCGAGATAAAGAAAGTCACCCCCATATCCAGCGTGTTGATATGGCTCATCAGCACATAGAGCAGGCTGCTGCTCAGCAACAACGCGGCATAGCCCGCCGCTTCCCGCCCGAACAAGCGCAAGCCGGCCAGCCATACCAGAAGCAGACCCGCAAAACCTGTCAGCCCGACCCACAGTCGCGTCGTCCATTGATGCTCACCGAACACGGTATAGGCGGCCGCGGTCGCCCAGTATTGCAGCGGCGGCTTCTCGAAATATTTGAGATCGTTCAGACGCGGCGTCACCCAATCGCCGCTGACCACCATCTCGCGCGGAATCTCGGCATAGCGCCCTTCGTCCGGCTTGATCAGGGTGCGATATTCGAGATTAGCGAACCAGATAACGGCGATGACTATCAGCAGCCACCAGAATTGTTTGTTGGAAACAGGAGTCGTCATGCTGTCTTCCTCGCTACCAGTAACAGCGATCCCCCAAGAGGGAAAGAAATACCGCGTGCGATCAGCCAGCGCTCCGCTTTCATCACCCAGCCCAGCACACCATTGGCCAGACGGCCGATCTTGAAGCCTGCATCCATCTGATCGGCGGCCTCTGCTGATTTCTGCAACAGACGCGAAACCAGCATCAACGGCAACAGCAGCGAGACAAAAGAGCCCACATACTCGACCTTGAATCCGGCGCATTCAACCTTGTCGCGCAATTCGGCGCGCGTATAACGGCGTTTGTGATGCGCGTAGTCGTCAGTGCCGCTCCACAACCAGCGATGCTGCGGCACGGTGAGTATCAATCCGCCACCCGAGCGGCAAGCCTGATACATCTGCTCCAGTGCGCTTCTGTCGTCATCGATGTGTTCCAGCACATCGAAGCTGCCGATCAGGTCGAACTCGTCCCGGTACGGGATATGGCAGGCATCCATCTGAAACAGGAAGGCGTCCGGCACGCGTTGCCTGGCGTAACTCAGCCCCTCGGTAAAAATATCACTGCCGGAAAGTTGCGCGGCGGGGAAGGTCTGGCGCGTACCGGCCAGCACAAAGCCGGTACCGCAGCCGATTTCGAGGATATTCTTTGCCAACGGAAAGAAACGCAGCATGCAGTCGCGCAAGATGGCATTGCGCCCGACGAACCAGAAATGTCCCGCTTCCACCGCCGCATAGCGTTCGAATAATTCGGGATTGAAACCGTCATTCTGCGCCGCCAGCGCAGGCGCAAACGCCAGAAAACCACCGCGTTCGGGCGGAACATCGCCGCAAGCGGGGCACTTCCAGAGCGCATCAGTAAACGATTTTTGGCAGGACAGGCAAAATTTCATGTAGTCGTTCCCGGCGCAAAGCCAAAGAAGTTAAGTTGTGCGGGCGCGGATTTTAACGTGCCCGGCACGAATGCTCCAACCCAAAAACATATTTTCCGGTTAATTGCAGACCGCCCTGATCTGGAAAATATTAGCCTGTCCTTGCAGTACCAGCTCAATCCCGGCCTGTTTCAGCGTGCGCATACCCTGCAGGATGGCTGCCGATTGCAGCTCCTCGACCGTTGCCTGGTGCTGGATCAGCTTCTTGATAGGCAGCGTCGCCTCCAGGAATTCATACAACCCTACCCTGCCCTTGTAGCCCGTCCCGCCACATTGAGTACATCCAACGGCGGTATAAAGTGAAAATTCACCCGATTCATTGGCATAGCTTTTTTGCCAGCGCTGCAATACCTCAGCAGGTTCGAGGGGGGTGCCTGAACAATATTCCTCAAGCAATTCCTGAATTTCTTCCTTCTTCGCCGTATAAACCTCCTTACAGGAAGAACAGTATCGTCTGGCCAGACGCTGCGCCAGAATACCGACTAACGCGTCAGAGAAGTTGAACGGGTCCATGCCCAGGTCCAGCAGTCTGACCATGCTTTCCGCCGCGCTGTTGGTATGCAGCGTCGAGAACACCATGTGTCCGGTCAGTGAGGCCTGAATGGCAATTTTGGTGGTCTCGACATCGCGCATCTCGCCCACCATGATGACATCCGGATCAGCGCGCAAGAAGCTGCGCATGGCCGCTGCAAACGTCCAGCCGATCTGCGGATTGACCTGTACCTGACGCAGCCCTTCCTGAGTGATTTCGATAGGATCCTCAGCCGTCCATATTTTGCAGTCCGGTTTATTGATAAATCCGAGCACCGAGTGCAATGTCGTCGTTTTACCCGAACCGGTCGGCCCGCAAATCAGGAAAAGACCGTAAGGCTTCTGCGCCAGCACCTTGATACGCTCCAGCACATCCTCCGGCAAACCGATCTTGGCCAGCGGCATGGGCTTCGCGCCCGCCAGCACGCGCATCACCACGTCTTCCAGCCCGTTAGCCGTCGGAACCGTCGCCACACGCAACTCCAGCTGATCATCCACGCTGAGTTTGAGTGATATTTTTCCGTCCTGCGGCCGGCGCCTCTCTGAAATATCCAGCTTAGCCATGATCTTGATTCTGGAAACCAGCGCACTCTTGAAACTGGGTGGAAATTCAAAATACTTGCTGATTACGCCATCCTTGCGAAACCGGACTACCGTATTGCGCTTACCCGGATACGTCTCGATATGAATATCCGATACCCCCTGATGGTGAGCATCAAGTATCATCTTGTTGACCAGTCCGACCAGCGTGTTATCAGTCTCGGCGATGCCTTCTTCTTTCGGTTCCTCATCGGTATTAACATCGATAGTCATGCCGATGGCAAGCTCATCGATTTTCTGCCTTTTTTCATCTGTCTGCTGCCATTCATTGATGGCGGCAAGAATATCTTCACGTGCGGCAAGAACCGGTACGACGGTGAGATTGGTTATCACGCGCAGTTCGTTCAACGGCTTCCAGATCAATGGATTTTCCATCGCAACGACCAGCGTGTGATCGGTATGGTAGAGGGGCAATATCGTATATTTGTTGATGAATTTAATCGGAA
>JAUSLX010000208.1 GCA_030645775.1 Gallionella sp.
CACATGAGCTGCTTTCCGACTTGGACAAGGAGACGGTGAATTTTGGGCCGAACTATGACGGTTCAGAGCACGAGCCGCTGGTGTTGCCCGCGCGTTTCCCCAATCTGCTGGTGAACGGTTCTTCCGGTATCGCGGTGGGTATGGCGACCAACATTCCACCGCACAATATGTCTGAGGTGATCGATGCCTGTCTGGCGCTGCTGAAGAATCCTGACATGGATATCGAGGAGCTGATCGAATACGTTCCGGCGCCCGATTTCCCTACAGCCGGTTTTATCTATGGTCTGGCGGGAGTAAAAGATGGTTACCGTACCGGTCGTGGTCGGGTGATTATGCGCGCGCGCTGTCACTTCGAGGATATTGGCAAGGGCGAACGCCAGGCCATTATTATCGACGAGCTGCCGTACCAGGTGAACAAGGCCAATCTGCTGATGAAGATCGGCGAGATGGTGCGCGAAAAACGTCTGGAAGGCATCTCGGAAATTCGCGACGAATCGGACAAGTCCGGGATGCGTGCGGTGATCGAGTTGAAGCGTGGCGAGAATGCCGATGTGCTGCTCAATCGCTTGTACAAAGATACCCAGATGCAGGATAGCTTCGGTATCAACATGGTCGCCATCGTGGATGGTCAGCCCAGGTTGCTTAACCTCAAACAGATAATGGACGCCTTCTTGCGTCATCGTCGTGAAGTCGTCACGCGTCGCACCCTGTTTGAACTGCGCAAAGCCCGCGAACGCGGCCATGTGCTGGAAGGCCTGGCGGTTGCGCTTTCCAATGTGGACGAGATTATCGCCATGATCAAGGCCGCACCCTCCCCCGCTGATGCCAAGCGTGAACTGATGGCACGCAGCTGGCGTTCTTCGCTGGTGGAAGATATGTTGAGCCGCGTCAGCGATGCATCGCGTCCGGACGGGCTGGCTCCTCAGTTCGGACTGGTGAGCAAGGATGATGTGCGCTGGTACCACCTTTCCGATGCACAGGCGCAGGCTATTCTGGAATTGCGTCTGCAACGCCTGACCGGCATGGAGCAGGACAAGATCATCGGCGAATACCGCGATGTGATGGATAAGATTGCCGATCTGCTCGACATTCTGGCCAAGCCGGAACGCGTCACCGCCATCATCGGCGATGAACTGGTCGCCGTGAAAGCGCAGTTTGGCGACAAACGCCGCAGCGAGATCGTCACGCACACACAAGACATGAGTATGGAAGACCTGATTCCGCCGGAAGACGTGGTGGTTACACTGTCGCACGGCGGTTATATCAAGGCGCAGAAAATGGATGAGTACCGTGCGCAGAAACGCGGCGGGCGCGGTAAGCAGGCTACGACCAACAAGGAAGACGATTTTATCGATAACCTGTTTGTCGCCAACACGCACAATTTCATCCTGTGCTTCTCCAATCGCGGTCGCGTTTACTGGCTCAAGGTCTATGAAGTGCCGCAAGGCAGCCGTACGGCGCGCGGCAAACCGATCGTGAATCTGCTGCCGCTGGAAGAGGGCGAGAAGATCAACGCGATCCTGCCGGTGACTGAATTCGTCGAGGATAAATATGTGTTCTTCGCGACTTCCAACGGTACAGTGAAGAAGACCACGCTGAACGATTTCTCTCGCCCGATGAAGCGCGGCATTATCGCGATCAATCTGGATGAAGACGATTTCCTGATTGGCGTTGCGATTACCGATGGCCAGCATGATGTGATGTTGTTCTCGAATGGCGGCAAGGCCGTGCGTTTCGATGAGAACGATGTGCGTGCAACAGGACGCGCCTCACGGGGTGTGCGCGGCATGAAGCTGGCCGCCAAACAGCATGTTATTTCGTTGCTGGTGGCCGAAAATGAACAGCAAAGCGTGTTGACCGCGACCGAGAACGGTTACGGCAAGCGTAGCCCGATCACGGAATACACCCGTCACGGGCGCGGCACGCAAGGCATGATTGCGATTCAGACGTCAGCACGCAACGGCAAGGTGGTTGCGGCGACGCTGGTGAATGCCGACGATGAGATTATGTTGATAGGCACCAGCGGCGTGTTGATACGCACGCGCGTCAGGGAAATACGCCAGATGGGCCGTACCACGCAGGGCGTTACGCTGATGAATATGGAGAAGGGCGAGAAGCTGGCCGGTTTGAGCCGCCTTGTCGAGCCGGAAGAAGAGCAGGAAGGGCTGGAAGGGCAGGACTGAGGACTGAGGACTGAGTGAAAGCGGCGCACTGGTTTTCTCGCTCCTCGAACCTCGATCTTATTTTTTACTGAAAATTTGGGAGTGGCAATGACTATTTACAACTTTAGTGCGGGTCCGGCAGTGTTGCCGAAAGAAGTGTTGCAGCAGGCGCAGGCGGAAATGCTCGACTGGCATGGCAGCGGTATGTCGGTGATGGAAATGTCGCATCGCGGCAAGGAATTCATGGGTATCGCGGCGCAGGCCGAAGCCGATTTGCGCGAATTGATGGGCATCCCGGCCAATTACAAGGTGTTATTTCTGCAAGGCGGCGCCAGTCAGCAGTTTGCGATGATCCCCATGAACCTTCTGCGCGGCAAGACAACAGCGGATTATTTGAACACCGGCGAATGGTCGAAGAAGGCGATTTCCGAAGCAAAGAAATTCGGCAGTGTGAATGTGGTTGCGACCAGCGCGGACAAGAATTTTTCCTACGTGCCTGATTTTGCGGCCTGGAAGTGCGATCCGGATGCGGCTTATCTGCACTTCACCCCCAACGAAACCATAGGCGGTGTCGAATTCAACTGGCTGCCGGAGGCTGGCGACGTACCGCTGGTGGCGGATATGTCCTCCACTATTTTGTCGCGTCCGGTTGATGTGTCCAAATACGGCCTGATCTATGCGGGTGCGCAAAAGAATATCGGCCCCGCAGGCCTGACCATCGTCATTGTGCGCGAGGATTTGATTGGCCAGACCGTGGCTGGCACACCCACCATGCTGGATTACAAGACGCATTCTGAGAATGATTCGATGTATAACACGCCGCCGACCTATGGTATTTACATTGCCGGTCTGGTGTTCCAGATGTTGAAGCGTAACGGCGGGATCGCCGCGATGGAGCAGACCAATATCGCCAAGGCCAACCTGCTGTATGCCGCGATTGATGGCAGTAACGGATTCTACAACTGCCCGGTGGCGCTGGATAACCGCTCGCGTATGAATGTGCCGTTCACCTTGAAGGATGCGGCACTGGATGGCGCTTTTATCAAGCAGGCTGATGCGCGCGGTTTGTTGCAGCTCAAGGGGCATCGTTCGGTTGGCGGCATGCGCGCCTCGATCTACAACGCCATGCCGCTGGCAGGTGTGCAGGCACTGGTGGAATTCATGAATGAGTTTGCACACAGCAACGGCTGAGTAATCATGGACAGGATGCGGCGCATACCAGCCGCATCCAATATGAAAATTACCGCGTTAAATCAAAATCATAACAGGTGAAAAATGGCTAACCCTTACCGTATCCTCACCCTGAACAAGATTTCCGCTTCAGGACTGAAACGCTTTCCCGCTGCCGCTTACAAGGTGGGTACTGATGTCGCCGAGCCCGATGCCATTCTGGTGCGTTCGCAAGTCATGCACGATATGGTGATTCCTGACAGCGTGAAAGCGATTGCGCGCGCGGGCGCGGGAACCAACAATGTGCCGGTCGCCAAGATGACTGCGCGCGGTGTGCCGGTGTTCAATGCGGCGGGTGCCAATGCAAATGCGGTTAAGGAACTGGTGATCGCCGGCATGCTGCTCGCGTCGCGCAATATCGTGCCTGCGCTGAAATTTGTCGCCGGATTGCAAGGCGATGACGCGACGCTGCACAAGCTGGTCGAAGACGGCAAGAAAAATTATGCCGGTATCGAGTTGCGCGGGCGTACGCTGGGCGTTGTAGGTCTGGGTGCGATCGGCCGTCTGGTGGCGGATGCCGCACTGAGCCTTGGCATGCACGTTTATGGTTATGATCCTGAAATTACCGTCGAAGGCGCGTGGAGCTTGTCTTCACAAGTGAAAAAGGCGCAAAGCGTCGAAGAGTTGCTCAAGCACAGCGATTTCGTCACGCTGCATGTACCCTTGCTGGACGCGACACGCGGCCTGATTAACGAGGCGCGCGTAAAGGCGATGAAATCGGGTGCCGTGTTGCTGAATTTTTCGCGCGATGCGATTGTCGATAGCGATGCGGTACTGGCTGGTTTGGCGAGCAAACACCTGCGTTGCTATGTGTGTGATTTCCCCGCGCAAAATTTGCAAAATGAGTCAGCGGTGTTGACGCTGCCGCATCTGGGCGCCTCTACCGAGGAAGCCGAGGAGAACTGTGCGGTGATGGTGGTGGATCAGGTACGCGAGTATCTGGAACACGGCAATATCACCAATACGGTGAATTTTCCTACGCTGGTTATGCCGCGCGAATCGGCATATCGTCTGGCGGTTGCCAATGCCAACGTGCCGAACATGCTGGGACAGATTTCCACCACGCTGGCGCAGGCGGGCATCAATATCCACACCATGATGAACAAGTCGCGCGGTGAAATGGCGTATACCCTGGTGGATACCGACTCGGTCGTCCCGGCTGAGTTGATCGCACAAATCGAAGCCATTGAAGGCGTGCTGATGGTGCGCAACTTGCCTTTATTGGCATCAGCATGAGCGAGAAGTTAAAACAGTGTCGTGAGCAGATAGACGGCCTCGATGACGAGTTGCTGCGTATTGTCAATCAGCGCGCTCTCCTGGCGCAGCAAATCGGGCACCTTAAGGAAGACGGTGTGGTGCTGCGACCCGAGCGCGAGGCACAGGTTTTGCGCCGCCTGCAGGATGCCAACTCCGGCCCGTTGAATAACGCTGCGATCGCCGCCTTGTTTACCGAAGTGATGTCGCAATGTCGTGCGCTGGAAGCGCCGCTTTCTGTGGCTTATCTGGGGCCGGAAGGCACGTTCACCGAGGCGGCCGCGTTCAAGCGCTTCGGTAGTGCGGTGCAGGGGCAGTCGTGTGCGACCATAGACGATGTGTTCCGTGTGGTTGAAAACGGCGCGGTTCAATACGGTGTCGTGCCGGTGGAGAATTCCACCGAGGGTGCGATTGGCCGCACACTGGATTTATTGCTGCAAAGCGGCTTGCAGGTTTGCGGCGAGGTGATGCTGCCGATACATCAGTGTCTGTTGGCGCAACACTGTGAAGTGAGTCAGATTCAGACCGTCTATTCGCATCCGCAATCGCTGGGGCAATGTCAGGGATGGTTGAATGTGAATCTGCCCCATGCGTCGCGTATTCCCGTGTCGAGCAACGCAGAGGCGGCAAGGCTGGCTGCGGAGCAGCCGGACAGTGCCGCAATTGCGGGTGGTCAGGCCGCGCTGCATTTTAAATTGCAAGTGTGTGTGGAAAATATCGAGGACGATGCCAGAAACACCACACGCTTTCTGGTGCTGGGCAAGCAGCAGGTCGCACCTTCCGGTAACGACAAGACTTCGCTGGTGTTTTCGGCGGCAAATCGTCCCGGTGCAGTGCATGATTTACTGGTTCCGCTGGCGAAGCATTCCGTCAGCATGACCAAATTCGAGTCTCGCCCGTCGCGCTCCGGCGTGTGGGAATATGTATTTTACGTGGATATTGAAGGACATCAGGCGGATAGCAAAGTGGCCGCCGCGCTGGCTGAACTCAGACAATCTGCGGCTTTCATGAAAATTTTGGGTTCGTATCCGGTCGCGGTGTAGGGTGGGTTTGCCCTGAAGGGTACAAGCGCAGCGTAACCATCAAAAATAGGTGTATTAAAAATGGCAATAAAACAATTGGCTTGGGAAGTGGATTTTCTAAAAAACAACCCGGCTTTTCAATGCGACAATTACGGCGTTCCTCCCGATGCGCGCCACATCAGCTATCCCATCCGGATGGTGAGGTACTGGTTCATCTATCATTTTTTGCGTGAAGAATCGCTGCGCCATGGCGCGTTGAATGTCTGCGAAATCGGTGTGGATATCGGGCAGATGCTGGGATTTTTGAGAGCGTCCGAAGCACTGGGCGGCGGCAAGGTTGAGCTGGCGAGCTGGGATGCGGTGGACGCTCTGATACGCGAGGATATACTCAAGCGCGTGGGTTACAACGAGTTTTATCAGGTCGATCTGGAAAGTGCCGAATTTGCCCTGAGCGATGACAAACAATATGACGTGATGATTTTGTTGCATGTGCTGGAGCACCTGTTCAAGCCTGAGGAGCTGGTCGCAAAAATCGTGCCACATCTGAAGCCGGGCGGCATGTTGATCGGCGGTTTGCCTTCCACGCCGCAGTCCTTTGCGCAAGGCCGGGAAGACAAGATACGCGCGACCGCCCGTAAATTCGGCCATGTCAGCGTGTTTTCACCCGAGCGCGTGCGTGAAATGGCAACCGCCAATGGTCTGGAAGTGGAATTTCTGAGCGGCGCATTTTTCATGCGCAAGAAGGGCTTCTTCCTGGAAAATTATCAGTGGTGGCTGCGCTTCAATCTGTGGTTTGGTGCGATGTTCCCGAGCTGGCCGGGTGAAACCTACTGGATACTCCGCAAACCAGTTAAATAAGGTTGAGAGGGAGAATAAAACATGAATGTTTGTGTGGAAGCATTTATTGAGCAGGCGAGATGCATGACTCAGGAAGAGCGCGTTACGGCTCTCGATGCCCTGCAGGAGCTTGTGGCGCCACCCAATGCAGCTTGGCAAGAAACATGGGCATTAGAGGCTACGGATCGGATTGCAGCCTACGAGCGCAACGAAATCGAAGCGGAAGATTTTGATTCGGTTATGGCGCGACTGCGTGGGGAATTTCTTAATAAATGAGAGTCCGGCTGCTAAAAATAGCGAGCGAGGAGTTAAGTGAGGCGTTGTCCTGGTACCGTGAGCGCAGCCAGCGTGTCGCCGAGGAATTATGGTTGCGTGTGCGTGATGCGCGCCGATCGATTCTGTTGTTTCCGTTAGCTTCGCCGTTGATTGAACGGAGAGTGCGGCGTTTCGTTTTATCAGGTTTTTCCTTATGATCTGCTTTATGTTGTACTCGATGACGAAATAATAATCGTGGCCTTTGCACACCACAGTCGGCAGCCTCGTTATTGGAAATCCGTTTGCAAAGTAAATTAGTTTGATTATTCGTAGGTTTTCTGCGCGGCGTTTTATTGTAGATATTGTTGAGCATTTAAATGAATTATTCTGAACTGGCACCAAGTTACATACGTGCGATTGCGCCTTACCAGCCCGGCAAGCCGATTTCCGAACTGGAGCGCGAACTGGGTATTACCGACATCGTCAAGCTGGCCTCGAACGAGAACCCGCTGGGCGCGAGCCCTATGGCGGTCGCTGCCGCGCGTGCAGCGCTGGACGAGATCAGCCTGTATCCTGACGGTAACGGTTATGCGCTGAAGGAGGCGCTGGTACAGCGCTACGGCGTCGCACACAGTCAACTGGTGCTGGGCAATGGTTCAAACGATTTGCTGGAGCTGATGGCGCGCGCCTTTTTGACCGTAGGCGACAAGGTGGTGTATTCCGATCACTCGTTTGCGGTGTATCCATTGGCGACACAGGCGGTGGGCGCTATTGGCATCAGTGTCGCCGCTCGGGATTATGGCCATGATCTGGACGCGATGCGTCTGGCTGCAATAGAGCAGGGCGCCAAGCTGATTTTCATCGCCAATCCGAACAATCCGACCGGGACTTTTCTGCCTGGCGATGCGCTGTATGCTTTTTTGCGCGCCTTGCCTGAGAATATATTGGTGGTGCTGGACGAAGCCTATAACGAATATTTACCCGAAGACTGCCGTTATGACAGTGTGAGCTGGTTGCAAGAGTTTCCTAATTTACTGATTTCACGTACTTTTTCCAAGGCTTATGGTCTGGCATCGCTGCGTGTCGGTTATGCTCTGGGTGATCCGCAGGTGATAGATATGCTGGGCCGGGTGCGACAGCCGTTCAACGTGAACAGTATGGCGCAAGCCGCTGCGGTGGCATCACTGGATGACGCGGAATTCGTGCAGCGTACCTTCGAGTTGAATTTACAGGGAATGGCGCAGTTGACTGACGGCTTGCGTGCCTTGGGGCTGGGCTATATTCCTTCCTTCGGTAATTTTGTCAGCTTTCATGTAACGAATGCGGCGTGGATTTACCGCCGCTTGCTGGAACTGGGCGTGATTGTCCGCCCTGTAGGAAATTACGCTATGCCGGACTATTTGCGCGTGAGCATCGGTCTGAAATCACAGAATCAGAAATTTTTATCTGCACTGAAGCAGATACTCGGAGAAACAGCATGATTATAGTAATGGGTAGAGATGTCACCGACGAACAAATCGGTACGGTGGTAAAAAGGCTGGAAACGGCGGGCCTGAAGGCAAATATTTCACGCGGTATCGAACGCACGGTAATCGGAGCGATTGGCGATGAACGCCAGTTGAGTGAGGAAATGTTCACCCCTTTGCCGGGCGTTGAATCGGCAATGCACGTCACCAAGCAATACAAAATCGTGTCGCGCGAATCGCACCGCGATAATACCGTGATCGACATTGGCGGCGTCCAGTTGGGCGGCAATCAGATCCAGGTGATCGCCGGGCCCTGTTCGGTGGAGACTCAGGAACAGATGGATCTGTCCGCGAAATTTGTCCATGAGGCGGGTTGCCGCTTGATGCGCGGCGGTGCGTTCAAACCGCGCACCAGCCCTTATGCCTTTCAGGGGCATGGCGCAGAAGGTCTGGACATGTTCCGCAAGGCGGCCAGCCAGTACAAGCTGCCCATTGTCACCGAACTGATGGATGCGCGTCAGCTGGATACCTTCATGGAATACGATGTGGATGTGATCCAGATCGGCACGCGCAATATGCAGAATTTTGATCTGCTCAAGGAAGTCGGGCGCATCAACAAGCCGGTGATTCTGAAGCGCGGCATGTCCGCAACCATCTCCGAATGGCTGATGGCGGCGGAATACATCGCGGCGGGCGGCAACCACAACATCATCTTCTGTGAGCGCGGCATCCGCACTTTTGAGACTTACTACCGCAACGTGCTGGATGTGACTGCGATTCCGGTGCTGAAGAAAGAGACGCATCTGCCGGTGATCGTTGATCCATCGCACGCGGGCGGCAAGGCGTGGATGGTGGCGGCCCTGTCGCAAGCGGCAATCGCCGCAGGCGCGGATGGCCTGCTGGTCGAGATGCATCCCAGTCCGTGCGATGCGTGGTGTGATGCCGATCAGGCACTGACCCCGCAGGAACTGAAAAAATTGATGGGCACGCTGGGTGCAATCGCCGGTGCAATCGGGCGCACGCTTTAAGCGGGTGTGGGTAATGAACTGTTAACCTGACGGGGGTCTTGGAATGCGAATGCCATTAAAATTATTGCTGGTATTGCTTGCAATCAGTATTTCTTCATTCGTGTCAGCAATTTCACTGGGTGAAGGGCAGATACGCAGCCATGTAGGCGAGCCGTTTATGGCTCACATTGCCTTGCTTGGCAGTTACAGTAAGGATGTCAGGTTCTCTCAGGTTAACAGTGCCGAATGTCGTTCATCCCTCATCGGGATGACTGAGAATGGCTGCGATTCGCTTTATGAAGGACGGTTGAGTTTTCTTATCAAGCAAGGGCCGGATAAGCAGTATTATTTAAGTGTGGCGGGTGAGCGAAGCGATGAAATGTTTTATCGCGTCATCATCAGGTCTGAGTCTGAGGCCGGAGGAACTGCTTTCAATACATTCGTATTTTTGCCTGAATTTAAGGTGGATCCAGAGAATGTGCCCGTTGTTTCAAGTGACGTTGAGGCGCTGCCTGCAATAGCCGCAGTGCTGCCGAAAAGTGTCGCGACCAAAAAGCATGTTGTGCCAGCACAGGCAGCGTTGCCTGATGAAATGAAATCCGAACAAAAGCGTAAAGCCCGCGTACAACCGGTTGCTGTGGTGCCCCCGGCGGAAAAGGCGGCCGGGTCACAATTGCAGATTAAAAAACACGGTGAGTATGCGGACGATATTTACGCACTTGAAAAAGAAAATACCAAAATCGAACAGCAGATCGTTCTGCTTGAAAAACATATCAGCTTGCTCAAAGAAGTCATCAGGCTAAAGAGCGAGGTCGGTGCTTCTGCGGTCGTGGAAGCAGGCGTCATTCCAGCGCTTCCGGTAAATGCGCCTGTTTCTGTAACGGCTCCGCCAGCCGTCCCGCCCACACCGGTCACGATGGGGCAGAACATGCTGACCTGGCTGTTGCTTGCTGTGGTTCTGGTGCTATCGGCACTGCTGGGGTGGGTGTACAGAAAACTGAACAGCTTGAAACTGGAAGACAATTCTGTCAGTACCGAAAAGGCCGTGCCGCCGCATTTGACGTCAGACGCGAGGACGTCGCTGGATTTGACGGGTACTTTCATTAAGCCAAGGTGGTAACACGATAATGCGCAATCACGCATATATCACCGTTCCTGGAAAGACGCGCATGGCTGTGTGTTTTTCCAGCTATTGCCATAGTGATTATGAAATTCAATAAAGTTGTTATTTTTGGCGTTGGTTTGATCGGCGGCTCGTTCGCGCTGGCGTTGCGTCGCGCCAACGCGGTGGGGGAAGTCGTCGGTTTCGGGCGCAGCGAGGCGACGCTGGAACAGGCCATGCAACTCGGTATCATCGACCGTATCGGGCGGGATGCATCCGTTGAAGTCGCTAAGGCTGATCTGGTCATGCTGGCGACACCCGTCGGGCAGATGGCGGAATTGATGGCGCGTATTGCACCTTGTCTGGGCGCACACACGCTGGTCACCGACGGCGGCAGCACCAAGAGCGAGGTGGTGGCCGCCGCCTATGCGAATCTGGGTGACAAGGTGGCGCAGTTTGTCCCCGCACACCCTATCGCCGGCGCCGAGCAAAGCGGCGCAGGTGCCGCACACGCCGATCTGTATAGCGGTAAAAAAGTGGTGCTGACCCCATTGCCGGAAAACTCATCTGATTCGGTAAATCGTGTGCGTCACGCGTGGGAGCTCTGTGGTGCGCTGGTCAGCGAGTTGACGGCACAGCAGCACGACGAGGTGTTCGCAGCGGTCAGCCATCTGCCGCATCTGTTGTCATTCGCGCTGGTGCATGACCTGGCGCAGCGCGATAACCGCGACCAGTTGCTGTCCTTCGCCGCCAGCGGCTTTCGCGACTTCACACGTATCGCCGCAAGCAATCCGGAAATGTGGCGCGATATTTGTTTGGCAAACCGTGTTGCATTGATGAGCGAATTGCAGTCGTACACCGCTGAACTCAATACGCTACACACGGCACTGGAAAATAATGATGCGGAAAAGCTGGAAGAAATTTTCAGCCTGGCGCGTGAAGTTCGCAGTGTCTGGACACCCCAATAAACGAAGATGGAGCAGCCAGCGTA
>JAUSLX010000223.1 GCA_030645775.1 Gallionella sp.
CCGTCACTACAGATCGTAATTATCTGGTGAAGGGGCAGGAGGGCGTGTTTGCGGGTGGTGACATCATCAAGCCTCATCTTCTCACTACTGCGATTGGTCACGGTTCTATCGCGGCTGATGGCATTGACAACTACCTTAACGGCATGGACCTGGAAAAACGTCCGAAGATAGATGCACATCAATTCGATCTGATGCGCAAAATGATCGAAAAAGGCCTGGATGTTAAAGAGACCCATGAGCCGTTGCGTGGCACAGACAAATCAAATGTGGCCATACATAACTTCGATGATCGTTCCGACCGTTATGTCATCCCGCATGACAAGCTGTTCATGGGTCATTTTTCCATTGTTGCCCGCAACAAGCGCAATATTGTCACGCTGGATGCGCAATCTGCACTGGGTAACTTTGAAGATCGCCTGGGCGTGCTCAATCAGGAATCGGCTGTGGCAGAAGCCAAGCGTTGTATGAGTTGCGGCATGTGTTTTGAATGCGACAACTGTGTGATGTATTGTCCGCAGACTGCCGTGTTCCGTGTGCCTAAGGCTAAAGCCACGCTGGGCCGTTATGTCGACACTGATTACAATAAGTGTATTGGTTGTCATATTTGTGCCGACGTATGTCCGACCGGATATATTCAGATGGGCCTTGGCGAATAGAGACGATATGTTGAGACTGCTATCCATCCTTGCCGTGTTGTGTCTGTGCATTCCTGCGTATGCAACGGAGAGTTCGGCTGTTCCCAAACTTGACATCGGCAAAGGTGGCGAGTGCGTAAAAGAACCGCAGTGGATGCGTAAGAATCATATGCATCTGCTTACGCATCAACGCGATGAAGTTGTGCACAAAGGCATACGCGACGAAAAGATCAGTCTCAAGAATTGCATCGAATGTCATGCCAGCACCAAGGATGACAGCGTGATTGCGCGCGATGACAGTTTTTGTGTCGCCTGTCACCGCTATGAGGCAGTGAAACTTGATTGCTTCGAGTGTCATTCAGGTGAGCGCAAGAGCGCATGGCTGAAAAGGAACTCAAAATGAGCGAAA
>JAUSLX010000227.1 GCA_030645775.1 Gallionella sp.
AGCCCACAGATCTTCAATACTGCCGCCACCGCGACAGACGATCAGCACTTCGCATTCGGCACGCTGATTGGCGGTCCTGATGGCTATCGCAATCTTCTCGGCACTTCCCGCCCCCTGTACCGGTACGGGATACACCACCACCGGCACACCAGGCAGGCGCGCCCTCAGGGTAATCAGCACATCGCGCAAAGCGGCCGCCTGGGGGGAAGTAATGATGCCGATACGCTTGGGAAAGACAGGCAAGGCACGCTTGCGCGCGGCAGCAAACAAGCCCTCGTGTTCCAGCTTTTGTTTAAGCTGGGCGAATTGTTCATACAGCACGCCCAACCCCGCCGGGCGCATCTGCTCGACGGTCAGCTGAAAATCACCACGCGCTTCGTACAGGCTGGCTACAGCCAGCACTTCGACCTGCAAACCATTACTAATAGTTTTATCCAGCAACTGATTCTTGTGACGAAACATCACACAGCGCACTTGTGCCTGCTCATCCTTGAGTGCGAAATACCAGTGACCGGAGGCCGCCCTTACCAGATTACTAATTTCACCGCGCACCCACAGCAAGGGAACATTGCTTTCCAGTAACTGATTGATTGCACGCGCGAGTTCTGCCACGCGCAGTACGCGCTGCTTGTCTTCAATAAATAGTGCAGAAAACATATTGACAATCCAAAATTATTCACAAAGCCAGACAACATGCCGCTTTGCGGCACACCCAGCGAAACAAAAGCATCACACTTACGATAACTAATTGTTTTAAAAGGCTATTTATGCATGACAAAAAACAGGCAACACAAGAAAAACCCTTTTACTTCACCGCACTAAAGGCCGTTCACGCGACTTTACCCACAAAGTTATCCACAGATTTTGTGGGTAAATAAAAATACTCTTTTATAACGAGGGATTAGCCCAATGTTGTTGAAGAAGAATATGAGAAATCTTGCTCAACCAGGCGTGACGCGCTACAGTTGCGAACTCAAAACTTTCAAACAAATCATTCGCCGGAAACAAATCAGGCGTGACGATGTAAGGTTTCATTATTTAAGCATATTTGGAGAATCCGCGTGTTTGCAATCGTAGAAGCGGCTGGCTGGCCGATCTGGTTTTTGATTTTTGCGTCCATCATCGCCGTTGGCCTGATTACAGAAAGACTCTTGTATCTGCGTGGCAGTCGGGTTTCGCCGCCCTCGCTGCTGGATGAAGTCATCAAGGAACTCAAGCAACGCGGAGTCAGTGAAGGCATGTTGAGCAAACTGACCCGGCATTCTCCTCTGGGCTGTATCTTCGCCGCCGGCCTGAAAAACATCAAAAGCCCCCCGGAAATCATGAAGGAATCCATCGAAGAAGCCGGGCGCGCGACCACCCATGACCTGGAACGCTTTCTCACCACGCTGGGCACGATTGCATCCATCAGCCCGCTGCTGGGTCTGTTTGGCACACTGGTCGGCATGATAGAAATTTTCGGCGCGCAGGCTGGGGCAGGCAGCAGCCCGGCCATCCTGGCGCACGGCATTTCCGTAGCCTTGTACAACACCGCTTTTGGCCTGATCGTGGCAATTCCCAGCATGATTTTTTACCGTCATTTCCGCGCAAAAGTGGATAGCCTGACGATAGAAATGGAGCAACAGGCGATCAAACTGGTCGAAATCGTGCATGGTCAACGCAGGGGTTAAGCGGCGATGAATTTTCAGCGCGGACGCGTACGTGAAGAACCGGAAATCAACCTGATCCCGATGATAGATGTGCTGCTGGTCATCCTGATTTTCCTGATGGTCACCACCAGCTATGCAAAATTTTCCGAATTACAGATCAATTTGCCACAAGCAGGCGGAGCGGCCGGCAGCGAACAAGTGCAGCCCATCAATGTCGCCGTGGATGCCTCCGAGCACTACGCCATCAACAATGCAACGGTAAATTTTACCGGCATAGCCGCTTTGGCCGCCTCATTAAAATCTGCGGCCGGCAAGCAAACTGACCCGACCATCGTCATCAATGCCGATGCCAAGACCCCCCATCAAGCCGTCATTAACGTGATGGAAGCCGCCCGGCAGGCGGGCTTTGGGCGCATCACCTTCACCACGCAAACAGAAGCAAAATAACAGCTTTTTGTCCGCATCAATGATTGCAAGCGCTTAGCGCTTAGCAAGAATTGACCAATGATGATATGACTGTTTTATCGTCATAATCAGAATTGGGTTGTTTTACCAGTAGTTCAATCAGATTACGCAGATTGACGCAGATTTAAAGGCAAAATCCTGAGGCTTCAACCTAACTAATTTTTTCAGAATAGCCAGATTGGACATCAGTTATTAACGCTAATTTTTAATTTTAATCTGCTTAATCTGTGTCATCTGATGAAACTACTCATTCTTGCTAAGAGCCAAGCTCTTGCAATCATTGATGCGGACAAGGGTTTTGAGGTTTTCATGGCCGGACTTGAATCATACTGGTATCGCACTAGCCCTCTGCACCTGATCCTGCTGCCGGCAAGCTGGCTATTTGGCGCGCTGGCCGCTCTGCGCCGCACGCTGTACCGCGTGCATATTCTGAGCAGTTACAAGTTACCCGTCCCTGTCATCGTCATCGGCAACATCAGTGTCGGCGGCACGGGCAAGACCCCCCTCACCCTCGCCTTGGCACAGCAACTGGTCAATCACGGCCATCATCCCGTCATTATCAGTCGCGGTTACGGTGGTCATGCGCAACAGCAAGCCGTAAGCCCAAACAGCAGCGCGCAACAGGTGGGCGACGAACCGTTGCTGATGGCACGGCGCGGAATTTGTCCGGTGTGGGTAGGCAGAGATCGCGTCGCCACGGCCAGACTGGCGCTGCTGGCGCATCCGCAATGCGATGTCGTGCTGTGTGATGACGGTTTGCAGCATTACCGTTTGCAGCGCGATATGGAAATCGCCGTCATAGACGGGGTGCGCCGCGTCGGCAATGGTCATCTGCTCCCCGCCGGCCCGCTGCGCGAACCCCTGTCGCGCCTGAAAACAGTGGATGCAGTAGTGGTCAATGGCGGTCATACCGACTCCGGCCAGTACGCAATGCAGTTATCCGGAACCGTTTTCCATAATCTGCTGGCCCCTGAAAAAATCACGCTGGCCAGCGATTTGCAAGGATTGCGTCTGCATGCAGTGGCCGGCATCGGCCACCCGCAACGTTTCTTCGATCATCTCAAATCGCTGGGGCTGACAGTGAGCACACATGCATTTCCCGATCACCACCCCTACTCTGCTGACGATTTGCTGTTCAACGATTGCGATGCACTACTCCTTACCGAAAAAGATGCGGTAAAATGCGCCGCCTATGCAGATGAAAAATTCTGGGTTCTGCGCGTAGATGCTCAAATTGACCCGGCCCTGATCACCCAACTACTGCGAAAGATTGCCACTCATGGATGCAAAACTGCTTGATATTCTTGTTTGCCCATTATGCAAATCCCCGCTGATTTATCACAAAGCCGAGCAGGAATTGATCTGCCGTGCGGATCGTCTTGCCTTCAAAATCGCCGATGACATCCCGGTGATGCTGGCCGACGAGGCGCGCAAACTGACAGCCGAGGAAGCCGAAAAACTCTGATGGTCGCGTTTAACGTCGTCATCCCGGCACGGCACGCTTCCACCCGTCTGCCCGGCAAACCCCTGCTGCACATCGCAGGCAAGCCCATGGTTATCCGTGTCGCCGAACAAGCGGCCCGCAGCGGCGCGCAGCAAATCTGGATTGCCACCGACCATCATGCGATTGCCAGCGTTGTCCATGAACATGGTTTCAAAGCCTGTTTGACGCGCGACAGCCATGTCAGCGGCACCGATCGTATCGCCGAGGTGGTGGAACGGCAAGGCTGGCCGGATGACACCCTCGTGGTCAACGTCCAGGGAGACGAACCGCTGATTCCGCCGGCACTGATACGCGCCGTGGCTCAGCATCTGCACGACCATCCCGAATGTGCGATTGCCACCGCCTGCCACGCGATTCACGATGAAGCTGCCATGCGCAATCCCAACATCGTCAAGACCGTGCTGGACAAGCAGGGCAATGCGCTGTATTTTAGCCGCGCCCCTATTCCCTACCCGCGCGATGCATTTAGTCTTTTAGACTCGCCCGCAGGGCGAGACGATTGCTCTTCCCCATCAGAAGGGGTGAGAGCGGAGCGAGGGGGCTTTGAAAACACGGCACTGCCAAAAGACTTGCCGGTGCTGCGCCACATCGGCATCTATGCCTATCGTGCCAGCTTCCTGCGCGCTTACGGACAACTGTCGCCAGCGGCCATTGAACAATTTGAGGCGCTTGAGCAATTACGCGCGCTGTACCATGGCTACAAAATCGGTGTGGTCATTGCCGACAGCGCACCACCTGGCGGCGTGGATACGCAGGCAGATCTGGAATTGGCAAGAACGTTGTTTGAAAATAGCAAAGGGTAAAGGGAGAAGGGAGAAGGGAGAAGGGAGAAAACCTTGCCCCATTCGACAGAGCGGAAACGGACTTTTCCCTTCCCTCTTCTCCCTCCCCTCTTCCCCACTTAACGAGAGAGGAATCATCATGCGAGTCATACTATTAGGCGGACCGGGCGCAGGCAAAGGGACGCAAGCCACAAACATCCACGAAAAATTCAACATCCCGCAAATTTCCACCGGCGACATGCTGCGCGCAGCAATCAAGGCGGGCACCCCGCTGGGTCTGGCAGCCAAATCGGTAATCGATGCGGGCAACCTGATCTCCGACGACATCATCATC
>JAUSLX010000242.1 GCA_030645775.1 Gallionella sp.
ATTCGCCTCAGCCAGTTTTCGTTCGGTAATGTCACGCACCAGATCGACGCAAATCAGCGTGTTATCTTCCTGTCTCACAGCCTGAATGTAAACCTCCACCGGCATCGTGTGGCCGTCCTTGTGCCTGTGTATGGTCTCGAAGGTCAGTGAGGGAGACTCTCCGTTCAGCAGGGGTTGCAGCATGGCGCGGAATTGCGCTTCGCTGTAAGCAGGCTTGATCTCCAGTGGCGTCATCTGCAGCAATTCAACGTCGGAATAGCCTACCTGAGCGACTGCGCCGTGATTGACGTAAGTGAAGCGCAACGTGTCTGGAGAAAACATGAAGATGCAGTCATGCACCTGATCCAGTGTGTGCTTGAACTTCGCCAGCATGATTTCGCGTTTGTGCAGGTTATCCAATACCCCAGTCAGTTTTTCGCGGGATTTTTGATCGCTTTCCTGTTTGTACCACCACAACAAGGCGGCGCAGGCAGACAGTGCCATGAGCAGGCCGGTAATTATCCAGGCGAGGAATTGCAGTCGCGTGATGCGCTCCAAGACTTCATTCATCTCGACTTTAACTACCATTCCCCACGGGGTATCCTGCACAGGCAGGGTATAGGCCAGAACAGCTTTCCCCTGGTAGTCTTTCACTTCCAGAAATCCGGTATAACCCTGCGCTACACGAATGGCCGGCCAACCCGGCGTATGAATATCTTTGTTCAGGGCAATGCGCAATTTGAGCGCGGTATTTTTCTTGTGGCGCAATTCGTTCAGAAACAGCACGTCGTTACCATCCCGGGTGACCAGCAGGGATTCGGCGGTCTTGCTCTCACCGGGCCAGCTGTTGATCAGTTGATACAGGAAATGCAAATCATCCCGAATCACCAGCACCCCCATCAGCTGTGAGCCATCGGGGTTGACGACGGGTACAAAGATGTCCAGCAGCGGCTTTTCGGGATGAGAGGGGTCACCGAAATAAATCTGGAATGCCATCGGTGTTCGGTCGCGCAATATCCCCAGCGCCATGGTTTTTCCTGCATCGGACAATTGTGGGTATCGGCCCAGGCCCAAACGAATATTGGCCTTGTCATCCAGCAGCAACATGCCGCCATATTGATGGGCATCGATCACGCGTTCCAGCGGCAGCAACAGGCTGGCCGGCAGGTAGGTGGGGGATTTGTGAGCCAGCCAGCGATGAGCGTCAGGCACCGTCAGAAAATTAGCCAGGGCAATCGCATCTCCACGGCGTTCGTCCAGATGACTGCGAATTTGATTGGCTTTGAGTTGCCCGATGCTGGCCAGATTGCTGCTGACCTCGGCCTTGTTGATTTTTAATAGCTGATGCTTTAACGCATAGCCCGCTACGAAGAGCAGCGCCGAGAAGATCAGGAAAGCCGCAACAGGCCAGTTTCTGGAACGCAAAATAAGGGGGTTAACATTCATGATCATCATTCTCCCTTCTGAGTTTCGTAGGGGAAAGACGTACCGGCTAGCAATCCCGCTGACCTGTTCGATAAAACTTAGGTTCGGTGATTTTGCGTCGCCGTCTTTCGACGGGTTTGCCCTTTGAGTAGGAGAAAGATTATCAGCGTTAAGAAAATATGAATATATGCCAAAAGTTCTATACCTTTAACATGAAACTCGCGTAGCGATTCGTTCGCCTGGCTTCGCCCCCCTCGCTTCGCTCTCCCCGCATGCGGGAGATGAGAGCGAAGCGAGGAGTCGAGGTGAGGGGAACGGGCATGGCGAGTTTGCGAGTTATTGCCCGAGGGCAATATACCTGCGAGAACCATTTCATTATCAGGAGTGACTGCTCGCCATGCCCGTTAGACGCGATAAGAACATTCTGACGTCTTGTCAAAACGGCAAAACCAGGTGCGGAGCAGCATCCTGTAGCATTTGGCGAAAGTCATTCTGGATGCGTTTGAGCGCGATTTTTGTTTCCGCCTCGAAACGCAGCACGATGGCTGGTGTGGTGTTGGACGGGCGCGCCAGGCCGAATCCGTCGGCATATTCGACGCGCAGACCGTCGATGGTGATGATCTCGACCGCACCGGGAAAGTTGGCCGTCTGTTTCAATTTCGCCAGCAGTGCGTGGTTTTCGCCTTCGGCGGTCTGAATGTGTAATTCCGGCGTGCAGACAGCATCCGGCAGCGCGTTGAGCACTGCGCCCGGATCGGTTGTCCGGCTTAAAATCTCCAGCAGGCGGGCACCGCCGTACAGTCCGTCATCAAAGCCATACCAGCGTTCCACAAAGAACAGATGCCCCGTCATCTCGCCCGCCAGCAATGCGCCGGTCTCTTTCATCTTTGCCTTGATCAGCGAGTGCCCGGTCTTCCAGATAGTCGGCTTGCCGCCATGTTGTCGTATCCAGCCGAACAGATTTCGCGTGGACTTGATGTCGAAAATGATCTCGGCGCCCGGCTTACGGCTCAACAGATCGGCGGCGAACAGCATCAGCTGACGATCCGGGTAGATGATAGTGCCGTCCCGGGTGACGACACCCAGACGGTCGCCATCGCCGTCAAAGGCCAGTCCCAGTTCGCTGTCGTTGTCTTTGAGCGCCGCGATCAGGTCCTGCAAATTTTTCGGGTCGGATGGATCGGGATGATGGTTGGGGAAGTTGCCGTCCACTTCGCAATACAGTTCTTCAACGCTGCAGCCCAGCTTGCGGTACAGCTCGGCGACATACGCACCCGCCACGCCGTTGCCGCAATCGACGGTGATTTTCATTGGACGCGCCAGGCAGATGTCGGAAGCGATGCGCTCGATATAGGCCGCGCCGATATCCTGTTGCGTGTAACTGCCGTCACCGTGGCAGTAGTCGTCCCGTTCAATACGCACGCGCAGTGCCTGTATCGCCTCGCCCGACAGCGTCTCCTTGTTCAGCACGATCTTGATGCCGTTGTAATCGGGCGGATTATGGCTGCCGGTGAGCATCACCGCGCAGTCGGTGTTCAGATGGAAGGCGGCGAAATAGGCCATCGGCGTTGCGACACAGCCGATGTCGATCACCTTGATGCCGCTTTTCAGTATGCCACGCGCCAGTGCTGCGAGCAGCTCCGGGCCGGACAAGCGGCCATCGCGGCCGATTGCAATGGTGTGCTGTCCGCGCGCCGCCGCCTCCGAACCGATTGCATGACCGATGGCTACAACAATTTCAGGCGTAAGCGTTTTCCCCACGATGCCGCGTATGTCGTAAGCCTTGAAAATTTCTTTTGGCAGGTCCTGCAACATGGCGTCCCCGGTTTTTTAATATGAACGGTTAATGATATTTGTGAAACGTGAAAGGTGAAACGTAGAACCGTTTCTTCGTTTCACGTTTCACCTGAGCCGCATAGCGGCGAGTCACTTTTCACGGTCATTAATTTTTCCCATACCCGGTCGGGGGTGAGCTGGTTCATGCAGTTGAAATGCCCCAGCGGGCATTCGCGCTTGAAACAGGGACTGCAGGCAATGTCTAGCCTGACGACTTGTGCCGCAGCGGACAGCGGCGGGGTAAATTGCGGGCTGCTGGAGCCGAACAGCGCAATCATCGGACGGTCGAGTGCGGCGGCAAGGTGCATCAGCCCGGAGTCATTGCTGATAACCAGTTGCGCGCAGGACAGCAACGCGATGGCGTCGGTCAGGTCGGTGCTGCCGCACAGATTGCGTGCACTCTGGTTACCCAGCGCGACGATTTTTTCCGCTACTTCCTTGTCTTTCGCGGAACCGATCAGCCAGACCGCATAACCGCTATCGTGCAGGCGCTGGGCCGTTTCGGCGAAATAGGCGACCGGCCAGCGTTTGGCCGGGCCGTATTCAGCGCCCGGACAGAAAACTGCGACAGGCTGATCCAGTACAAGACTGAGCTTTTTCAGCGTGGTGTCGCGCTGACCAGTTGAAACGGTAAGCTTGGGGTTGGCTAACGGTCGGGGAATAGCACCGTCACGCGGTTCGGCCAGTTGTGCGAAACGCTCCACCATCAGCGGCAGAACTCGCTTGTCCAGTTTGCGCGCATCGTTGAGCAAGCCATAGCGCAATTCGCCGACAAAGCCGGTGCGCAGCGGGATGTTGGCGAAGAACGGCACCAGCGCCGATTTCAGCGAATTGGGCAGCACGATGGCCTGATCGTAGTGTGCCGCACGCAGTGCTACCCCCAGCCGAAAGCGCTCTTTGAGTTGCAAAGCACCGTGCGGGAAGGGATTGACGATGGCTTGATTGACTTCCGGCAGGGCGTTCAGCAATCCCGCCGTCCATGAGGGCGCGAGCACATCAATCTGACAGCCGGGATGACGCTGTTTCAGACGCATCAGCATCGGCTGCATCAGCATGCAATCGCCCACCCAACTGGGAGCGATGACGAGTATTTTTTGCATACCGATTAAATCCCCGAAACCGGTTGCGCGTTTATCGAGTCGCGCAACCAGTTTTTAGTGGTGTCCCCTGGGTGGTTCGCCCTTAAATTTATAAAGGGTTCCGCAATACGGGCAATGCGCCTCGCCGTCGTGGTTCAGCGCAAGTGCGACCTTGGGGTGTGCGCTCCACAGGGTAGCATTAGGCATCGGGCAGGTCAGCGGCAAATCATGCGCGGTTATTTCAACGTAACGCTGGGTGATAGTACTCACGACACCTCTCCTTAGACGTAGTTTAACCAGCCGGTATGCAGTGGATGTTTGCCTGCAACGCAATCGAAGAAAGCCTGTTGTAACACCGTCGTGATCGGCCCGCGTGAACCTGAACCTATGGTGCGCTGGTCAAGTTCGCGGATCGGCGTGACTTCTGCAGCCGTGCCGGTAAAGAATGCTTCTTCGGCGCAATAGATTTCGTCGCGCGTGATGCCTTCCAGACAGGAAGTCAGGTCGGG
>JAUSLX010000243.1 GCA_030645775.1 Gallionella sp.
GTGGGTGGTGGACTTCCCGATGTTCGAGTACGACGAAGAGGGTAAGCGCTGGAATGCCTGTCATCATCCGTTCACCTCGCCGAAAGACGAGCATATTCAGTTTCTGGAAACCGATCCGGGACGTTGTCTGGCCAAGGCCTACGATCTGGCACTGAACGGCTGGGAATTGGGCGGCGGTTCGGTGCGTATCCATAAAGCTGACGTGCAGAGCCAGGTGTTCCGTGCGCTCAACATCGACGCGGAAGAAGCGCAGCTCAAGTTCGGCTTCCTGCTCGACGCGCTGCAATACGGTGCGCCGCCGCATGGCGGTCTCGCGTTCGGACTGGATCGCATCGTCACCATGATGACGGGTTCGGAATCGATACGCGATGTGATCGCCTTCCCCAAGACACAGCGCGCGCAATGTCTGTTGACGCAAGCGCCTTCCGCAGTGGATGAACGGCAGTTGCGTGACCTGCACATCCGTCTGCGTCATCAGGTTCAGGCTACTGTGGAAGTCGTGCAGGAGTAACTATGATGCGCTTGTTGCTGGCATGGATGCTGCTGGCCGCGCTGGGAATGCCAGTGCATGCGCATGCCGGGCTGCTGACGATTGCTGCCGCCGAGCTGCCGTCAGAGGCGCATGACACCTTGCGTGCCATCAAGCGGGGCGGGCCGTTTGCCTATCCGCGCGACGGGGTGGTGTTTGGTAATTTCGAGCGCATCTTGCCAAAACAGCCGCGTGGCTATTACCATGAATACACGGTGAAAACACCGGGTTTACGCAGTCGCGGGGCCCGACGTATCGTCAGCGGCACGCCGGGTGAGTATTATTACAGCGCAGACCATTATCAAACCTTCAAACGCATACGGGAGTAGCCATGGCAGTACCACAACTGAACAATCTGGCAGCGGCGGGCTGCCACAAGCTGGACTGTAGTGTGGAAATGCTGAGCGAAGCGGCGCAGGTCGCCGGATTCGGGTTGTTCGAGGCGGATTTGAAAGGGATCAAGGGCAAGAAGAATCTGCTTGTTGCGCTGGCCGAAGCGACTGAATTTCCCGATGAGTTTGGCGCGAATTGGGATGCGCTGGTTGACGTGTTGTGCGACCTGTCATGGCACGCTGCACCCGGTTATGTGTTGTTGTTGCGCAATGTCAGTCCTACGCTGGGTTTGTCTGCCAACGACAGGGAAATCGCGCAGGATATCTTCGATGACACGGTGGTGTACTGGCGGCAGCGCAACAAACCTTTCTGGGTCTTTTTTGCGTAATCATGTCAGGTAAAAAACAGCCTGTTTCAGTACTGGTGGTGATTTACACATCAGAACTCGACGTGTTGTTGCTGGAGCGTGCCGATCATCCGGGCTATTGGCAATCCGTGACCGGCAGCCGTGAAGATGACGAAGACTTGCGCGCCACGGCGATGCGCGAAGTGCGTGAAGAGACAGGCCTGGATGTCAGTCTGTACACACTCACTGACTGGCAATTACAAAACAACTATGAAATTTATCCGCACTGGCGGCATCGTTACCCTGCCGGCATCACTCAAAACACCGAACATGTGTTTGCTTTGCAGTTGCCTGATCGCGTTCCGATAACGATAGCCGCACGCGAACATCTGGAATTTCGCTGGTTGCCGTGGCAGGATGCTGCGCAGAAAGTCTTTTCGCCGAGCAATCGTGCGGCGATATTGTCATTGCCAAATCGCAGGGTAACTTGCTGATGTTGATGTTGAAGGGGGATACGGTGTTTAAGCAGCTTGTTTTTGGATTGACTGAAAAGGGCGAACGCGAAATTCGCCTGTGCATGCTCAGTCTGAGCGGTGATGCGCAGCTTATCCTGCCCTTGTTCGGCAAAAGCTCGACCGTTGATGAAGTCGTGGACATGCTGCCTCCTATCGTGCGTTCCGGCGTGACGGGGGTAGTCAGCCAATTGCTGGCAGCGGGATATATTGTTCAGCAGGAGGCGATCCGATCCGATGCACGGGCGCAGGGCGAGGCTTGCTATGCGGTGATGCTTGACATCGACTTTCAAGCGGATAGCGGAGCGTCGAGTTCGCTCACCATGTTGGAGACTTTGCGCGAGTTGGCTTTCTTCAATGCGTTCACAGCGGCAGAGTTGTCGGAAGTTGCCCGTATCGTGTTATGGCACGAGCGTGAAAAGAACCAGCTCATTCTGCGTGAAGGCGAGGCTGTCAATTCATTCTTTGTGCTGCTGAACGGGGCGGCGGCGGTGCTCAAGGAGCAAAGCCCGATTGGTCTGATACAGCAGGGCGAAAGCTTTGGTGAGTTTGCCTATATCATGGGCGAGCAGGCAAGGCGTACGGCCGATGTGATTGCGAAAAGTTACGTCGAGTTTCTGGAATTCCCGGCTGACAAACTGAAATTGGCTACGCCGCAGGTGCGTCTTCAGTTCGCCAGTGCGTTTGCGCGCATACAAACGCAGAGACTGATCTCTGCCAATGAGCAAATTGTCAGTTTGCTGGCAGATAAATACAGGTGAGATTGAACGGTATGGCGGAATCCATTATTTCTGTGGTTTATGATCATCCCGGTTGCTCTACCGCGTCCGCGTGGGCCAGCAAGGCGCGCGAGCCGGAGCCGCATGAAAAGACAGCGTTGATTGCACGCATCAAGCACCTGTTGCGGGAGCAGGATGCGGTGCTGGTGGCGCATTACTATGTGCATCCCGATCTGCAGGATTTGGCGGAACAGACCGGCGGCATCGTCTCGGATTCGCTGGATATGGCTAATTTCGGTCACCGACATTCGGCCAAAACCATCGTCGTGGCAGGCGTGCGCTTCATGGGCGAGACGGCGAAGATACTCAATCCCGAGA
>JAUSLX010000245.1 GCA_030645775.1 Gallionella sp.
ACAAAGCGATCGTTGTCCTCGAGCGCATGGTTTTCCCTGAGCCAGTTATTTCGCAAGCTGTTGAGCCTAAGACGAAAGTCGATCAAGAAAAAATGGGCTTGGCCTTGAATCGTTTGGCTGCCGAAGATCCATCGTTCCGCGTGCGTACCGATGAAGAATCGGGTCAGACCATTATGTCTGGCATGGGCGAGCTGCATCTGGAGATTCTGGTTGACCGCATGAAGCGTGAATTCGGCGTTGAAGCTAACGTCGGCGCACCTCAGGTCGCTTATCGTGAAGCGATCCGCAAGAAGGTTGAAGTCGAAGGTAAATATGCCAAGCAAACCGGTGGTCGTGGTCAGTACGGTCACGTGTGGATCACGATGGAGCCGAATGAGGCGGGCAAGGGTTTTGAATTCGTCGATGCGATCAAGGGCGGTACGGTTCCTCGCGAATACATTCCTGCAGTTGAAAAAGGCTTGCGTGAATCATTGCCTAGCGGTGTTTTGGCTGGATTCCCGGTCGTCGATGTCAAGGTAACCTTGTTTGACGGTTCCTACCACGATGTGGACTCCAACGAGAACGCGTTCAAGATGGCTGCTTCCATGGCGTTCAAAGAAGGCATGCGCAAGGCGAGCCCAGTTCTGCTTGAGCCGATGATGTCGGTTGAGGTGGAGACGCCTGAAGATTACACCGGCACTGTGATGGGCGATCTGTCTTCGCGTCGCGGCATGGTTCAGGGTATGGACGACATGCTGGGCGGTGGTAAATCTGTCAAAGCTGAAGTTCCTTTGTCGGAGATGTTTGGATATTCAACATCCTTGCGTTCTGCAACACAGGGTCGCGCGACATACACGATGGAATTCAAGCATTACACTGAGGCACCGAAGAATGTCGCTGAAGCGATTATGAATAAGAAGTAAACACAGTTGCTAGTCGCTAGTCGCTAGTTGGTTTTGTGCCAGCTGGCGATTAGCCGTTAATAAAACAGATTATTATTAGATAGAGGCGGAAATAATGGCAAAGAGCAAATTTGAACGTACCAAACCCCACGTCAACGTCGGCACGATTGGCCACGTCGATCATGGCAAGACCACGCTGACTGCGGCCATCACGATGGTATTGTGCAAGAAGTTTGGTGGCGAAGCCAAGGCTTACGACCAGATCGATGCGGCACCGGAAGAAAAGGCGCGCGGCATTACCATCAACACTGCTCACGTTGAATACGAGACAGCAAACCGTCACTACGCA
>JAUSLX010000246.1 GCA_030645775.1 Gallionella sp.
ACCCTCGGCCATGCAGCGCTTGTAGAAGTCGTAGCCGAACACGTTGACGCCGTACGAGCCGGTAAGGTCGTGGAAGACATGACGGGTCAGGTACCGCCGGGCGAAAAAGCCGACGGCTACCGCTGGCGCATCAAGAAAGTCAACCAGGGTGAATTCAACCTTGTCGGGGGTGGTGAGGTGGTGGGAGGGATACCCGCCGGATTGCCTCAGTTTGATCTGCCGACATTCAACTGGGATATGATTTCGGCGCTTATTTCCAGTGCGCTGGTGATTTCTCTGGTGGGCTTCATGGAAGCCATTTCCATCGCCAAGGCGATGGCAGCCAAGACACGGGAACGCATCGATCCCAACCAGGAACTGATCGGGCAGGGCTGGGCAAATATAGTCGGCAGTTTCGGTCAATCCTTCCCGGTCAGCGGGTCGTTTTCCCGTTCGGCGGTGAACCTCAATGCCGGCGCCAGAACCGGTCTGTCCAACGTGTTCGCCGGCCTGATCGTGCTGCTCACCCTGCTGTTCCTCACCCCGTTGCTGTACCACCTGCCACAGGCAGTGCTGGCCGCGGTGATCATGATGGCGGTGGTCGGTCTGATCAATTTCAAGGCGATCGCTCATGCCTGGCACACGCACAAACATGACGGCATTGCTGCCGTGGTGACTTTTGTCGCCACGCTGGCGTTCGCGCCGCACCTCGATAACGGCATCATGGTAGGCGCCGGTCTGTCCATTTTGCTGTATCTCTACCGTACCATGTCGCCGCGCGTCGCCATCCTGGGCCGTTATCACGACGGTACCTTGCGCGATGCCAAGGTGAATAAGCTGCCGCTCAGCGAAAAAGTCATCGCCATACGCTATGACGGCTCCCTGTATTTTGCCAATGTGCCCTATTTCGAAGACACCATTCTGGAGGCAGTGTCCAGCAGTCCCCGTGCCAGCCATCTGCTGATCGTCTCGGATGGCATCAACCAGCTCGACGCTTCGGGCGACGAGGTCATCCATCATGTGGTCGAACGTTTGCGTGCCAGCGGAATTCGGGTGGTGTTCAGCGGACTGAAGAAACAGGTGATTGATGTCATGCGCCATTCCGGCCTGTTCGATTACATCGGTCAGGAAAACATCTTCGCCGATGAGGACAAGGCGCTCGATTCGATGTATGCCGAGGTACTCAAGATAGATCCCGATGCGCCATGCCGTCTGCTGAAACAGCATATCGGCGGTGCAGACGGGGTGAAAGTCTGGCTATAATTCTATGGTGCTTTCTGATGCTGGAGAATCCCTGGTGACGATAGTTTCAACCCTGTTGCCCATCGATGTTGCCCTGGGGGTGATCGTCTGCTGGCTGCTGCTGGGCTTGACGGCTTTGC
>JAUSLX010000250.1 GCA_030645775.1 Gallionella sp.
TCAAAGCCAACCCACAACGTGCTGAACTGCCTGCAACCATCAACGAGCATCTCGTGGTTGAGTTGTATTCCAAGTAATCCACGCGGAGTAGCTTATGTATAACAATGATTTTTTGAAGCCTCGTATTATTGATGTTCAAAAGGTATCCGAGACACAGGCTAAAGTGGTCATGGAGCCTTTCGAGCGTGGTTTTGGCCACACGCTGGGCAATGCATTGCGTCGTATTTTGCTTTCTTCCATGGCGGGTGCAGCGCCTACTGAAGTCAAGATTGCAGGTGTCCTGCATGAGTACGCAACTATCGACGGCGTGCAGGAAGACGTTGTTGATATCCTTTTGAATCTCAAGGGTGTTGTGTTGCGTCTTCATGGTATCAATGAAGTGATTCTGACGCTTAAAAAGGAAGGTTACGGCGTTGTAACCGCAGCTGATATCAGTGTTAATGCTGATGTTGAAGTGTTGAATCCTGATCATGTGATTGCACATCTGACAGCCGGCGGTAAGCTGGATATGCAGATTAAGGTTGAGCAGGGTCGTGGTTATATTTCTGCGATTTCGCGTCAATTGCCGAATGAAACTCGTTCAGTGGGTCATATTGCGCTGGATGCATCGTTCAGTCCGGTCAGTCGTGTCAGTTATGCCGTTGAGAGCGCACGTGTTGAACAACGCACTGACCTCGACAAGCTGATCATGAGCATCGAAACGAACGGTGCAATCGATCCCGAGCAGGCGATACGCAATGCGGCGCGTATCCTCGTTGACCAATTCTCGGTTTTTGCCGCTCTGGAAGGCACTGAGCCAGTTGTAGAAAAAGAACATGTGCCACAGGTTGATCCTATCCTGCTGCGCCCTGTTGATGATCTCGAACTGACACCCCGCTCTTCAAATTGTCTCAAGGCACAAAGCATTCATTACATTGGTGATCTGATTCAGTACACCGAAAACGATCTGCTGCGCACCCCTAATCTGGGTCGCAAGTCCTTGAATGAAATCAAGCAGGTTCTTGCTGAGCACAATTTGTCGCTGGGCATGAAGCTGGAAAACTGGCCAGTCGCTGTTGCTTAAGCAGCGCAACAATTAAAGATGTCCGCTCTACGCAGTGGAATAACAGAAGTTAAGAGAGGCAAATTATGCGTCACCGTTTAGGTTTAAGAAAACTCAATCGTACCAGCAGCCACCGTCTGGCGATGTTCCGCAACATGACTGTGTCTTTGTTGCGCCACGAAGTCATCAAGACTACGCTGCCTAAGGCCAAGGAACTGCGTCGCGTTGCAGAGCCTATCCTGACGCTGGGTAAGAACCCAAGTCTGGCAAATCGTCGTTTGGCTTTTGCCCGTTTGCGTGATCGCGAAATGGTCGTCAAGCTGTTTGACGAACTCGGCCCGCGCTATGCAACACGTAACGGTGGTTATCTTCGTGTTCTGAAATTCGGTTTCCGTCAGGGCGACAACGCTCCGATGGCACTGGTAGAGCTCATGGATCGCCCGGCTGATGCTGAAGTGGTAGATGCCGAGTAAGTATCATTGAGTTATACGCATTAAACAAAAAAGCCGGATTTTTCCGGCTTTTTTGTCTTTTTGCGTCTGATAATGTAAATTGTCAGTCGTGTTAATGGAATACCCTTAATCCCTTCAGGAGGCTGCATGTCAAACTGGTATGAAGACAACACACTTTCCGTCGGCCGTACCCCTCTGGTACGTCTCAATCGCATCACTGATTGTGCACCGGCAACGCTGCTTGCCAAAATCGAAGGCCGTAATCCTGCCTATTCAGTCAAGTGTCGCATCGGTGCTGCCATGGTTGCAGACGCGGACCGATGCGGTTTGTTGGAACCGGGCAAACATTTGGTAGAACCCACCAGTGGAAATACGGGTATCGCGCTGGCCTTCGTTGCCGCTGCGCGAGGAATTCCGCTTACCCTGACTATGCCGGAAACCATGAGTATCGAACGGCGCAAATTGCTTGTGGCATACGGAGCGACGCTGGTACTCACCGAAGGGGCCAAAGGCATGAGTGGCGCCATTGCCAAAGCCGAGGAAATCGCGGCTTCCGAGCCTGAGAAATATGTTTTGCTGCATCAATTCAAAAACCCGGCCAACCCTGCTATTCATGAAGAAACTACCGGCCCGGAAATCTGGAATGACACCGATGGCAAGATTGATATCCTGGTATCAGGTGTTGGCACAGGCGGCACAATAACGGGCGTTACGCGCTACATCAAACAAACAAAAGGAAAAGACATCATTTCTGTGGCAGTCGAACCCTCTACCAGTCCCGTTCTCACGCAACAGCGTGCCGGTGAAACACTTAGGCCCGGCCCTCACAAGATACAGGGCATCGGTGCCGGATTTGTGCCAGACACGCTTGATATGTCTCTGGTTGACGAGATCGAGCAAGTAAGCAATGAGGAAGCGGTAATATACGCGCTCCGGCTTGCGCGGGAAGAAGGTATCTTGTCAGGCATTTCATCAGGGGCTGCGGTCGCTGCGGCAATCCGGCAGGCAAATCGCCCCGAAAATGCGGGTAAAACCATCGTCGTGATTCTGCCTGACTCAGGTGAACGTTATCTCAGTTCGATATTATTCGATGGCTTATTTGATGAAAAAGGGATCGCGGTCTGATTGCGCCTGCCGTGCACTATATCTATTGGCATATCGTGAGTATTGCGACAGGCTGATATGATTCGTCGGTGCACTCCGCGCAACTTTTTTCTTGTGGCTGTTGTTTATTGCACTGATTTACGTGTATTAATCGTGAAACTCGCGCAGCGACGAACCGTACCCCTCGCCCTTTGGGAGAGGGGGAACGGGGGTGAGGGATCGGGCATGGCGAGTTTCATTATTTAGGGTGGCTACTTGCCATACCCGTTAGAGTTGCATCCCGTGGTTTAATCCGCCGTTGCAGGCATTGCGCTACTGTTTCCAAATGATCAATTCTGACTTTTATAAAAAAGTTGTTGCGCTTAATTCAGACTCACACCGCAATTTGAGATTTGATGCGACGCAGGTAAATTACGGGTTTGCCCGTGATCGCATTGCGGTGGAGATTGCCTGTACTGAGATTGCACAGGCAAGCCAGGAATATCCTGTGGTGTTTGTTCGTGGACAAGATCAGCAATTCCGTCTTGTGGCCCTGCTCGGCGTGCGGGAAGGTGAAAACCTGTTTGTGAATACCTCCGGTCAATGGGAGGGTGTTTATATTCCTGTATGTATGCAGCACTATCCTTTTGTTATTGCGGATGACAGTCAGGCAGATCCGTTGAATGTGAGTGTGGATGAGTCGTGTGCAGCCCTCAATGCTGAAAGAGGTGAATTGCTGATCGATGACCAGGGAATGTTGCAACAGCGCTTGTCTGACGAACTGCAATTTATCCAGGATTTTCAGCAAGAAATCGCACAGACCGGACTTATGCTCAGGCAGTTGGCTGAGCTTGATTTGTTTGTACCGTTTAATGAGGCTGTCGCGGGCGGCGAGGCTGTGCCAGTTGGCAATCTTTATTCCATCGACTCAGCCAGATTCAAGCTGATAGAGGCGACAGCGCTGCCAGAGCTGTTTCACAGCGGTGCGCTAAGACTGGTTTTTTCGCACATGGACTCGCTTGATAACCTGCGCAAATTGTTGAATAAGGCGATGTTGCGTGCGGTTGAAAAGCAAATAATACCGGGTGTGGGCAATAAATCTCCGGGTCAGGGGGAGGGAGTTTTACGCATAGCCAACCAGGGCATACACAAGCCGATATTGAAATCCAGACGTAATGAAGTCCCGCCACCCTTGTTGTTGGCTGCCGAGCATCAGAATACCCAAAGCAAACAGGACGTACTTAAAAAACTGATTGATGAAAAAAGACGGCTGGAGCAGGAACATAAGGAACGTTACGCGCAGGGCAGGGATGAATCTGAACTGGAATCCGTTGAATTGACCCCTGTAGCTGCACATGTCGCGTCACCAGGATGGATGCAAGTCATGCTGGCTTCGGCATGGCAAAAGGCAAAAAAATGGACCTATGGTCTGACGGTGCGTAAATGGGGTTTGTTCGCAATGGCGTTGATCGGCACGGTGGTCATTTGGATCGCATCGGGGAGGGAGGGTGACTCATTGGCCGTTCCTGCAACAGCGTATACGCAGACTGTTGACGATGCAGCGATGCCATTCGCATCGCAAGCTGATGTGTTTGCAGATTCGATGCTGCGCATTCTGCCGGGGAATTTTGAGATGGGCTCATCTGATGGCGATGCCGATGAAAAACCTGTGCTCAAAGTCAACATCAGCCATAAATTCGAGATAGGCAAGACAGAAGTGACACAGGGGCAATGGAAAGCAGTGATGGGCAGCCTGCCGGAAAAACTGTTTTTCAAAAAATGTGGCAACAATTGTCCTGTGGAAAATGTCAGCTGGCATGACGTGCAGGAATTCATTGCGAAGCTGAATGCCCAATCCGGCAAACAGTATCGTTTGCCCAGTGAAGCGGAATGGGAATATGCGTGCCGTGCGGGCGCAACACAGCGTTATTGCGGAGGCGATAACCCGGATGACCTGGCATGGTATGGCGATAACAAAATTGGCAAGAGTCCTCATCCCGTGGCCACAAAAATGCCGAATGCCTGGGGTCTGTACGACATGAGCGGCAACGTATGGGAATGGGTCGAGGACTGTTACCATAATCGCTACAGTGATGCCCAGCGCGACGGTCGGAGTGATACGAGCGGTCAATGTGATGCGCGGGTGTTGCGGGGTGGTTCGTGGTCCAATGCGGCGGATACGCCGCGCTCAGCCAACCGTTATAAGCGCAGCGTGAATGACAGATTCAATAATAACGGTTTCCGTCTCGCCAGAGGGCTGCCGTAGGCAGGCATCGCACCTGTGCATTAAATCCGGAAAAATCGCTGTCCAGCGATTGTGCGGATTAACGCAGATTGGTGAAGTAGCCGCGACTTTATCTGCCTATTCGCCGATTTTCCCGCGCAATGTTTTCAGTTCTCCGCGCCGGGTTTTGCCTTCCAGACGTTTCTTCTTTGAGCTTCGGGTGGGCTTGGTCGGCATGCGTTTTCTGGGCGCGAATCCCGCGCCGATGATCAGAGCGCGGAGCCTGGCAAGCGCATCCTCGCGGTTTTTCTCCTGACTGCGAAAACGCTGCGCCTTGATGATAATCACATCGTCATTGGAGATGCGCCGGTCTGCCAGTTGTCTGAGCTTTTCCTTGTACTCCTCCGGCAACGACGAGGCGTTGATGTCGAAGCGCAGGTGGATCGCAGTCGAGACTTTATTGACGTTCTGACCGCCCGCCCCCTGAGCGCGTATCGCATGCAACTCGATCTCGGATTCGGGAAGATCAATGTCTCTGGTGATTTGCATAAGTTATTTTGTAGTTATTTTGAAAAAGCAGCCTCCGCGTGAGCTGATTTTGGTTATCTGTTCAGCACCGGCTTCAGATACACGCCGGTCACGCTGCGTTTATTTCTGGCGATATCCTGTGGCGAGCCTTCGGCGATAATCTGCCCGCCGCCATCACCGCCTTCCGGCCCCAGGTCTATCACCCAGTCTGCGGTCTTGATTACGTCCAGGTTGTGCTCGATGACCACCAGCGTGTTGCCCTGGTCGCGCAGCTTGTGAATGACTCCGAGCAGTTGAGCGATGTCGTGGAAGTGCAGTCCGGTGGTGGGCTCGTCGAGTATGTACAGCGTCCGTCCCGTATCGCGCTTGGATAGCTCCAGCGATAGCTTGACGCGCTGGGCCTCGCCGCCCGACAGGGTGGTGGCGGACTGGCCCAGCGTGATGTAGCCCAGTCCCACATCCAGCAGGGTTTGTAACTTGCGTGCGATAAGCGGCACGGCCTTGAAGAAGTCATGCGCCTGCTCGACGGTCATC
>JAUSLX010000112.1 GCA_030645775.1 Gallionella sp.
CGCCTGCTTTGGGAGCAGGATGTCGGGAGTTCGAATCTCTCCACCCCGACCAGGTTCCAGCAATAAATTAGATAGCCTCGAAAAGAATTGTGCCCGTAGCTCAACCGGATAGAGCACCAGCCTTCTAAGCTGGGGGTTGCAGGTTCGATTCCTGTCGGGCACGCCAGTGTCGGACAAATCAGTTCAGTGGTGGCTGTAGCTCAGTTGGTAGAGTCCCGGATTGTGATTCCGGTTGTCGTGGGTTCGAGCCCCATCAGTCACCCCAATATAATCAAGGCTTGCAGCGATGCAGGCTTTTTTAACGTCAAGCGGTTTTTGCTTCGTGTCACCAATATGTCACCGGGCTTTTTCAATCCAGCCGGTTTTGTGCTATCGCCACCCAAAGAAAAGCCGCCGGGCTATCTCTAGCAGCGGCGGCCTTTGCTTCCAATCTGTTGCGGCCACTTCCTGACATTATCTCCGGCTCTTCGCCCGCTAAAACTAGGCGGGGGCAAACTCGTTGTCAGGCAGCTAAACGTTCAGCGGGTGCAGGTTGAACATGCAGCGGCGCGGCCTTGATGCGTTGTTCGGCCTGCCACATGTCATAGGCGCATTGTTCGGCAATCCACGCATCAGCATGGCCACCGCGTTCCTTGCCTAGCCATGCTTCAAGGCGCAAGGCCATTTCAGGCGATATAGCAGCGCGGCCATTGATAACACGGGAAAGTGTTACCCGTGCCACGTCAAGCTGTTGTGCGGCCTCAGTCACAGACAACCCCAGCGCAGGCAACACGTCATCGCGCAAGGTCAAGCCGGGGTGCGGCGGGTTAAACATGCGTGCCATTGTTGATTCTCCTTTTAGTGATAGTCCTGATAATCCACCAGCACGGCATCTTCGCCATCAAACGTGAACGTCATGCGCCAGTTGCCGTTGACGCTTACCGAATAATGCCCAGCAAGGTTAGCGGTCAGTGGGTGTAAATCCCATCCCGGCATGTTCATATAGCTGGGGTCTTTTGCAACATAAAGGCGCAGTAATTGCTGTCCCAGTCTCGCGGCATGGTGCGGCTGTATGCCCGCGTTGCTGCCAGTCTCGAAAAAGGTTTTCAGCCCCTTATGCCGGAATGTCTTAATCATGGCATACTGTATCGCATAACGACACGAATATCAATATCAATCAACGCGCCACCACCCGCAAACCCGCTTGTACTTGCACAAACTCTATCCCGGCTTGCTCTAATATCTACGCTTCAATTTTGACGTGCCACATACGCAACTGGTCAAGCGTGCGGCTTTTCCCTAACCTCGCTTGGCTTGTGTCCTGTATCTGTGCGGCGATTCTGGTGGGCGTTTCTACCGATTCGCAAAGGCTGGCAAAGCGGCACATTACGTTCAAGCCAGTGGCGGCGCATACACGGTAACTAGCCGGGTGCGGGTCTGTCAGGTGTCCAGCGCTAGCGCCGGGGCTTAAGAATACCCGCTCATTCCGGTGCGCCACGTCAGGAAGGCTGTAAGCAGGCGGGTTGCCTATTGAGCTGGGTGCTTCCGCTGTTTTTATGTGCATAATTTCTGGTCGCCGGTGCTTTTTGCTGTTAAATTGCGAGTCGAGATTTTGCGTGAAAAGATACTGGCAAGTTGTGCCGTAAGAGCGAAAGGGAAAAATTAAGGTGGGACAAGAAAAATACGTGGGTTATGAAAAGGTCATTAATGACGCATTAGTGGCAGCTCGGGGTGAAAAATTGTACAACCCGAATGAGGACAAAATTTTGGTGTTGGAACGGAAGCTGGAAACAAGCAAGCTGTCAAATGCCGAAATTCTGGATATCCAGAAACAGCTGAAACAGTTGCGATCGCGCTAACGTTCGACCAAAGGTAAAGCCGCCGCGCCTTATCTTTTTGCTGCGCAAAAGCTCCGACTTTTCTGGACGAAAATTCTACGAACACCTTCGCTTGCGCTGCGATGGGATTTTGCTCGTCGCTCATCCCCACCCACTTCGTGAATGGTTCCCCTGCAAGGCATTCGCGCTACGCGCTCACGGCTTCAGCATATCTATATGGCATGCTGGATATAAATATGATTTTCAGATTAATATTTAGGCTGCCTGACACCAGTCATTCGTGATGTGTCACAAGGTGCCATAAGCAGCCAGTCGAAGTTTGAGATTTGCAGCTATAAAGCCGTCGTTCGTGATGTATCCACTCACGCATTTCTAAATTGCAATTGTATACACAAAAGTATATCATTCCCTTATGAATATTTCCGGATTTGACTGGACAATGGCAACTGGCCGAAGTGCGGGAAGCATGGGGTTTCTAAAGAGGAAATTGAGCAGGTGCTGATGGGTACACCAGCCGTCATGGCAGACCCTCACCCAAGTGAACCGCGCATGAGGGCTATTGGAAAAACAAAGGCAGGTCGTTACGTGTTTCTGGCGTTCATGCTTCGCCTGATCGACAGCAGAAATATGCTTCGCCCTATCAGCGCCAGATACATGCACCAAAAGGAGGTAGAGCACTATGAAAACTCACAACCATAAACCCATGCCGTCACTTGCAAACGATGCTGCAGCAGAACATTTTATTGAAACAGCAGACCTGTCGAAATATAACTTGTCTGACTTCAAACCCATGCATTTTGAGTTTGAACCGAAAACCGCTGCATTGAATATGCGTCTGCCACAAAATTTGCTGGATGCACTCAAAATTAAGGCTCAGAAAAAAGGTATTCCGTACACCCGGTATGTACGGTTGTTGCTTGAATATGATGTGACGCATTGATTTTTTTCTAAGCCAAACCCACATAATATTTATTTCTCGAAACCTGATGTTCGTCGCGGCCTCCTTAGTCTCGTTTGCCGGTATTCGTGAGCGACGTCCAAATAATTGACCTGAAAGAAAGTACAAAGGACAGCTTGCAGGCTGTGTATTATGGGAAGCAGCCATCGGCAAGGTGCCAGTTGCGGAACTTCGGGCGCGAATAAACCCTCGCGCAGCCCCTTACGTATAAACATAGCCATGAGACAAGCAGCGGGAGTGCGAGTATTGCAGGCGTTGGCGTGGTTGGTTGCGGTCGGCTGGCTGTGCTTGGGGATGGCCCATGCTGAGGATGCAGGCGCGAACTCGGCCGCATCGCTGCATGCAAAGTATGCGACATTGCGAAACCAACTCAGCCATAACTCCTTTCAGCGGCCGCTGCATCTGGATTCCAGCGAAATTTCGGGTGTGGTGACGGGCGACATTTTTGCGCTGGTCAATTATCCGTTAGCAACGGTAGTCGCAGCGCTGAACGGGCCGGGCAACTGGTGCGACATTCTGCTGCTGCATCTCAATACAAAATATTGTCGCGCTTCATCCGATAGCCGTGGAGCCGTACTCAATGTCAGCATCGGCAAGAAATTCGACCAGCCGCTGGATGATGCTTACCGGGTGGACTTTTCTTATCGTGTCGCCGCCAGAACAGCGGACTACCTGCAGGTAAATCTTTCCGCAGACAAGGGACCGTTCAGCACGCGCAACTACCGCATCATGCTCGAAGCCGTACCGGTGGCAGGCGGACAAACATTCATCCATTTTTCGTATTCTTATGCCTCTGGCATGATGGCGCAGCTGGCGATGCAGGGTTATCTTGTTACGATCGGACGAGACAAGGTGGGATTCACCGTGATTGGAAATCAATCCGATGGCCAGCCGCGCTATATCGGCGGGATGCGTGGCGTAGTGGAACGCAACACCATGCGCTATTACCTGGCGATCGAAACCTTTCTCGGCGCATTGTCGGCACCGCCGCAGGCGCGAGTCGAAAAACGCTTTCGCGACTGGTTCGCCGCCTGCGAGCGCTATCCGCGCCAGTTGCATGAATTGGAGCAGAGCGAATATCTCGCGATGAAGCGCAAGGAATATTTGCGCCAACAGGCGAATTGAGCGCAATAAAAAGGCGAACTTCCGTTATTTGGGGTAAAAAAGGTATGGCATTTGTTTCTAAAAAGACCGAACAGCCATCTGTTAGCTTTCAAAATTACCACAAGCTTGAATGGCAGCTTTCCGGCATGCCATAATGAAACACGTCGGACAGGAACGTGCCAATACCAGTCCGTCGAGTTTGATAATTCGCCGCCATAAACCTGCCCTTCATGGTCAGCAACAAGGCGCATGACCAGAACTTGGCTTTCAGTCTGAAACCTGTTCACAGCATTTTTTCCTTGCGATAAGCAAAAATCTAATTTATAGTTGTTCAACTTATTGCTCAAGTGAGGCGACCATGAAAGTTGTTACTTATTCGCATGCGCGAAATTCGCTCAAATCCGTTTTGGATAATGTTGTTCAGGATGCAGACGTGACTATAATCAGCCGGCGGGATGCAGAGGGTGATGCTGTCGTCATGTCTCTAGACAGCTACAACAGCATCATGGAAACATTGCACCTGACAAGCAACCCAGCAAATTCTGCCGCATTGGCCAAGGCAATAGCGCAAGACAAAGCAGGCCAGGCTCAGAAACGTCAATTGCTAGCAGTTGAATAGTCATGCGCGCCATCCAGTTTGTGCCGGACGCATGGGAGGCTTACCTGTATTGGCATGGGCAGGACAAGAAAACGCTTAAGAGGGTTAATACACTGATTACCGCTGCTGCGCGCGATCCATTCACCGGCATAGGCAAACCGGAACCCCTTCGTGGTGATTTATCTGGTTACTGGTCCCGTCGTATAGACGATGCGAATCGTTTGGTCTATCGCGCCACTGATTCAGAGTTGGTAATAGTGGCTTGTCGTTTTCATTATGATAGCTAGTCGATAGGTCGTTCCGTGTATCCGCAATTTGACGGAAAATTTATCAAAGCGTATTGCTGGAACGTGCCATCAGCGGTCCGTCGAGTTGCCAGTGAATTTTGATTGCAATGCAATCAGTTGTCTGGTAGATTGCAATCATTGATTACATTGTATGGAGATCGAAATGGCTACCAACTTAGTAGTTCGCAATGTTGAGGAAGATGTTGCACTTGCGCTAAAACAACTGGCAGCATCCCACGGAAGAAGCGCGGAAGCGGAACATCGTGAAATTTTGCGTATGGTTTTGCAGCGGCCAAAACGTCGCACGGTTGCCGACGTTTTATCCAGCATGCCCAATGTGGGTGAAGATGCCGACTTTAATTTTCGGAATGCTTAATCCATGTACTTGGTTGATACCAATGTCATCAGCGAGGCTCGCAAAGGTACAAAAGCGAATCTGGGAGTACAGAAATTTTTTCAGATAACCACACCCGAAAATCTCTATCTCTCTGCGCAAACAATAGGTGAAATTCGGCGGGGTTTAGAGAATATTCGCCATCGTGCTGATCTGCCGCAAACCAAGAAGCTGGAAAAATGGCTTGATTTGGTTGTGTCAGATTATGCAGATAAAATTTTGTCCTTTGATGAAGAGTGCGCTCAAGTGTGGGGACGATTGATGTCGCCTCACCCTGAACATCCGATAGACAAACAGATTGCGGCAATTGCGCTGATTCACGACCTGGTTGTGGTGACGCGCAATGTGGATGATTTTCACGGAACTGGTGTTGAAATTGTAAATCCATTTGAGTAATGTCAGTCAAAGTAGAGGTCTGTAATTCGCTGCCATAAACTTGCCGTTCGTGGAACGGCGGCAAGATAACAACCTAACATCACTCTCCGATCACACATTTTTCGAAGCCATGATTTTTAAGTACGCCACCAGTGCCGCATCCATCATGGAAAGGTGGTTGTCGAACCATTCTGGCAAACCCTGTTTGACGAAGGCTCGCACTAGCGGCATACGTCCGCGTTTGAGTGTGCGATTAAGTTGTTGCAACTCGCCCAGCACGCGGTGATGTTCGCCTTCATGCATGGCAAGTCCCGGGTATTGGCTCTCACGCATCAGTTGTCCTTCTGTCATGAAGTGATCGCGGGTGTGGTTGATCAAAGCTTGAAATAGTGCGGGGAATTCCGCATCGCTTGCTTTGATGAGTGTTGCTACCTGCCCGATAAATTCCTGATGAGCGTGATCCAGTTGGGTCACGCCCAAAGTATGCCGTGATGCATCCCATATAGCTTGATGAGACATTCAGGCAACCTCGGCTTTTGCCGCGTTCAGGAAGTCCGCTACTTCTGCATTGATGATCTCGATGTTGTAGCGACCCAGAAAGCGTTTTTCTTTGTCGGTCGGATGCGGGATGAGCGCCCAGCCGGCGGGTTTGTCTGCGCCGAAGATGATTTCGGAGAACACCATACGCTCGGTGTCGCGATTAAATCTTAGTCCGAGCATTAAATAGCGTTTGTTCTGGCGCATGCGCTTGACGAACGGAGGAATCGCAAAGCCGCCCATCAGCTCGGTGATGTAATCGA
>JAUSLX010000009.1 GCA_030645775.1 Gallionella sp.
GCCTCCATCGCTACCCACATGATGCCCATATTATTGGTTAGCAGAACCAACAGCATGGTGAAGGTGAACAACTGATACATGCTGTGATAAAGACGCAGCATGTTGATGCTCAGCTTGCCATGCGCCTGCTCGATGCGCATATAGGGGCGCGAAAACAACGAAGTAGTGAAGGAGACAAAGGCGGTCAGCGCGACCAGAAACACGTTGAAGGAATCGACGAAAAACTGCTCGTTAAATGCGCTGAACGACCCGTCATTGACAACCCGGATGGCAAGGATCACCGAGGCCACGAAGGTGGCAAAACTCATCGTGGCATTGAGCTCGGGCGCAAAGGAACGACAGCCGAACAGCGCCAGCAGCAGGCCGCCAGCCAGGGGGGTCGCCAATATCCAGATAATTTCCACGTCAATCTTCCTTGAGTTTTTCCATGTGTTTCAGATCCAGACTGTCGAAGGTCTCGCGGATCTGGAAGAAGAAGATGCCCAGAATGAACATGCCGATCAGCACATCGAGCGCGATGCCCAGTTCCACCACCATGGGCATGCCGTAACTGGTACTGGTGGCGGCGAAGAACAAGCCGTTCTCCATGGCCAGAAAACCGATCACCTGCGGCACGGCCTTACTGCGCGTAATCATCATCAGAAACGACAGCAGCACACAGGCCATGGCAATACCCAGCGTACCCTTGGTGATGGTGCCGGCCAATTGTGAGATCGGTGCCGCCAGATTGAAGGCGAACACCACCAGCACGATACCCACCAGCATGGTAGTGGGAATATTGAACATCGTCTCGACATCCCATTTGACGTTCAACTTGCGTATCAAGCGGTGCAGTATCCACGGCAGAACCAGCACTTTCAGCAGCAATGTCAGTCCCGCCGAGTAGTAGAGATGATGCTGGTTAGAGGAATACGCCACCACCGTGGTACTGACCGCCAGCACCAGACCCTGAATAGCGAACAGGTTGATCAGCGACAGCACCCGCCGCTGCGAGAGCATGGCGAAGGAAATCAGCAACAGCATCGCAGCAAACAGATTGATCAGCTGTCCGGCAAAATTCAGCATCTCAACTCCCCAGCAGAAAATGTATCAGCATGCCCAGCACCGCAAGCAGGAAAGCCGTACCCATGAATTCCGGGACACGGAAAATGCGCATTTTGGCAGTGACGGTTTCCAGCAGCGCCAGCCCCGCCCCGCCCAGCACCAGTTTGATGAACAGCGCCAGCAAAGCTACGGGAAGCGCAGCCAGGTTACCGACCCCGGCGATGCCCCACGGCATGAACAGCGCGCAACCGATAGTGAAATAGGCCAGCAACTTGAGTGCGCTCGCCCATTCGATTAACGCGAGGTGACGCGCCGAGTACTCCAGTATCATCGCCTCGTGAATCATGGTCAATTCAAGATGAGTAGCCGGATTGTCCACCGGAATGCGGGCATTTTCAGCCAGCAACACCATGACAAAAGCGATGGCGGCAAAGGCCAGGCTGGGGTAGATCACGAATTGTTTGTGCGCCAGGGTTTCGACGATGGTGACCAGCGAGGTTGAATGGCTGATCGTGGCTGCGGTGAAAAATACCATCAGCAGCGCCGGTTCGGCGAGAAAGCCGACCAACATTTCGCGGCGCGCGCCCATCGTGCCGAAGGAGGTGCCGACATCCATCGCCGCCAGCGAGATGAACACCCGCGCCAGCGCAAAGATGCCGACCAGAGCGATGACATCCACCGCCGGGGAAAGTGGCAGATCGGTTGCGATGACAGGCACCAGCGAGGCCGCCAGCCACATGCTGGCAAACAGGATATAGGGCGTAGCGCGGAACAACGGCGAGGCATTGTTCGCCAGTACCGCGTCCTTGTGAAACAGCTTGATCAGATTGCGATAAGGTTGCAGCACGCCCGCACCAGTGCGGTTTTGCAGCCAGGCACGACACTGGTTTACCCATCCCAGCAACAGGGGCGCAACCAGCACCACCAGCGCGTCTTGAAAAAGTTGTAACAACAGGCTGGAATAATTCATCGGACAAAGGCCAGCAAGGCAAGCAAAGTAACAAAACTGTACAGCAGGTAAGCATGGATGCGGCCATGCTGCAACTTGCCGGTCAGTGCGGAAATTTTGTCTGTGAGCCGTGCGATGGGCAGATAGCACCATTCCCACAACAGATCCCTGGTTTCGCCATGGTAGTGGGGCTTTTTATCGAACGGGCCGGGCACTTCGCGGGTGATTCCGAAGAACAACTCGAATATCTGCCGTATCGGCTGGCCGAAACCTTCGGCGGTATCCTGCATGCGGGCGGTCTGTTCAGGATAGCCGCAATCCCAGGCCGGCACCCGGCGCAGGCGACCGTGATAATACTTCTTCACCATGACCATGGTGAAGAGTACCCCGGTGACGATGGTCACAATCAGGATGAACGGGTTGTAACTGGCGCGCTCCGGCTGGATCGGGGTGAGCCACATCCAGCCGGTCTGGGCGGCGGTACTGCCCAACGCCTCCCCGACCATCATCTGAGTCACAAAGTCGATATGCAGGATAAAAAACACCGGAAATACTCCCAGCAGGATACAACCCAGGGCGAGCCAGGTCAGCCCGATGCGCTCCCAGATACCGACATCATGCACATCATCGTAGGGCCTCTGCCCGGCGGCATCACTACCCCGTGGCTGACCGAGAAAAATCACGCCGTAAAATTTGACCATGACATAGCCTGCGAGCGCGGCGGCCAGTGCAAGCGCGGCCGCAGCAATCGGTATCAGCATATTGAGATAGGAATGTGGCAGGCCCGGGGACAGCAGGAAAGCCTGCAACAGCAGCCATTCGGATACAAAGCCGTTCAGCGGCGGCAAACCGGCGAGTGCTAGAGCGCCGACCAGTACCAGCAGTGCCAGTTTCGGCATGCGGTGGATGAGTCCCCCCAGCTTGCCCAGATTGCGTTC
>JAUSLX010000010.1 GCA_030645775.1 Gallionella sp.
GCCTCCAGTACGCTTGCGCCGGAGGTGAGCGCCTGTTGCAGGGCCTGGACCTGGGCGATGCCGCTTACGACACCAAGATAGGCCTGGCGGGTTTGCAGTACCACGCTGCGACGGACATTTTCCAGCTCCTGCTGCGCGCGCTCATTATTGGCCTCGGCCTCGCGCCATTTTGAATGGGTCGCGCCGCCCTGAAACAGCGGCAGGTTGAGCTGTACACCAACGCTCTTGTTGGTGCTGTCGCTGCCCACGCCGAAGCTGCCGCCGTTGGCATGATTTTTTGAGTAATTGGCCACCATATCCACGGTGGGGTAGTGCCCGCCGCGATTGCGCAGCACTTCTTTTTCGGCCAATTCAGCGCCGGCACGTGCGATGGCCAGTTGCAGATTATTCCGTTGCGCGTCCTCCAGCCACTTTTCCAGACCGACGGGAAGCGGCGCTTGCAGCTTGAATTGTTTGCCGAGCGGCCTGATGTCTTTCGGCAGTTCATTGGTCAGTTGCTGCAAGGCGTGCTGTTTGATTTCCAGATTATTCTGCGCGGCAATCTGTTGCGCGACGGTCAGATCATGGCGCGCCTGGGCTTCATGGGTATCGGTGATGGTGGCGCTGCCGACTTCAAAGTTGCGCTTCGCCTGGGCCAGCTGTTCTGAAATGGCGGTCTTTTGCGCTTCGGCCAGTTGCACGCTGTCCTGAGCGATCAGCACGTCGAAATAGGCCTGGGCCGCACGCAGCAGCAGATCCTGCTCGGCGATTTTGAATTGCGCGTCGCTTTGCGCGACCTGCAATTGCGCTGCGCTATAGGCGACCCAATTCTGCTGGCGATACAGGGGCTGAACCAGTGTGACACCGTAGCCGTGGCTGTTGTAACGGTTGGTGCCGCCCGGAAAGAGGGTCGCACCCTGGTATTGCGTGGTCTGATCGTTGTAGGTACTGTTGGCAACGAGATTCACGTTCGGCATCAGCAGGGCGCGGCCTTGCGGCAGCTTCTCCTGCCCGGCTTGCTGGGCGGCGCGCGCAGCAGCAAACACCGGGTCGTTGCGCTGTGCGCCGTGAAATATGTCCAGCAGGTCAGTCGCACTGACCGCACCGGACACCCCCAACGTCAGCAACAACGGCATCATTTGCTTTTTAACCAACTGGATGCTGAGCATGTTTGTCACCTATTATTCCGTTTCAACAAAGCGGTACATCGCATGACAAGCGATGCAATTGTTCATGGCTACACTTAACTTGCTTACGATGCGATTGCTGTCTTTATACTGCTCTGCATCAGCCGCGATGTCATCAAATTTTCCTCTGGTATCAAATCCAAGCTTCTTCATTTCTATCGGGATCTTCCTGAATAACGAACCCGGCGTATCTGCCTCCGCAGCCATGCCCGACTCTTTGGCCGAACGAATCACTCCCGCAAAGTCTTGTTCGGAGGCTGCCGCCAATATCCCTTGCGAGCTTTGCAACCAGGTACGCATCTCAAGCAATAAGGCGTTGCGTTCATCCTTGCTGAGCATGACTGCCTGGCGGCCATCATCCGATGGCTGCACCTCACCTACGGTGAATTTATAGCCAAAAATAGCGACGACGATAGCCAGCACCCCAACCAGAGCCCAGCTCCATTTACAATTTTTCATGATTCACACCTTTGAATTTTAACTTTATCCTAGGGAAACGCTGAACAATTCAGCGCACAGCAGAACCCGTCGCGCAGCTTTCGGGTTTTCTGGTGAAATTTGGCATTTTTTGGTCTAAATTGCGGCGTTTTTTGCATTATTTCCCCAATTTCCTATTCTCAGGACGCAACTTGGCTGTTAGCGCCCATTAGCCATCGGCGCGCCAGCAGCAAATTGGCGAAACCGAATAGCGAAAATAGCTGGGCGGTATTTTTGGCCAATCCCTTGTAGCGCGCCTTGCGGTGCCCAAACCGGTTCTTCACAACGTGGAACGGATGCTCAACCTTGGCGCGGATGCTGGCCTTGGCATGTTCGAGCTTCTCCATCAGTTCGCCTATAGCCGACTTGTCCAGTGCTTTGCGCTTGGCGGGGCGCATCGCAATATGCCAGTTCACCGGCAGCTCAAGATTCTCTTCACGCTTTTCAACGCCCTGGTAGCCTGCATCACCAAACACATCGGTTTCATCACCGTGCAACAGCGCCTGCGCCTGGGTTACGTCATGCACATTGGCCGCCGTGCCGACTAGGGTGTGAACCAGACCAGACTGAGCATCAACGCCAATGTGCGCCTTCATGCCGAAATACCACTGGTTGCCCTTCTTGGACTGGTGCATCTCAGCGTCTCGCTTCCCTTCCTTGTTCTTGGTCGAAGGCGGCGCGGCGATCAGCGTGGCATCAACAATCGTCCCCTCGCGAAGAAATAGTCCCTTCTCTGCCAGATGGGCGTTGATCGCATTGAAGATGGATTCGGTCAGTTGATGCGCTTCCAACAGATGACGAAATTTGAGCAGGGTCGTGGCATCCGGTGCGGCTTCACGATTCAGGTCAATGCCAACAAAACGGCGGATCGCCTGACTGTCGTAGAGCGCATCTTCTGTTGCCTCATCCGAAAGACCGAAGCACTGCTGCGCAACATACATGCGCAGTATCCGCTCCAGGCCGACCGGTGGCCGACCGCGACCGCCGCTGTTCGGGTAATGCGGGGCGATGACACTCGTTAGTGATGACCAAGGCGTAACCGCCTCAATCTCAGCCAGAAAACGATCCCGCCGTGTCAGACGCTTCTTTGCCGCATATTCCAGCTCTGAAAAACTCGCTTGCATCGTTTTATTCTCTATTATCAAGTAGATAGCATTTTATCAAATTTCTGGCACTTAAACCGGGGTAATGGAATAAATCAGCGTTTCCCTAGAAAAAGCAGTTGTCCGCAGATTACACAGATTAAAACGATTAAACAAAGGCTTACAAATAACTTATTGCAACCCATCAGGTGAAAGCGCTAACACCCGTAACTGTTTGAAAATCTGCGTAATCTGCGGATTTAACTGAGGTTTTAAGGTTTATGGAGAGTCAGCTTAATTGGCCGATTTTCCATAAAAATGCTCCACGAATGCAGGACGAAATGCCTGATGGCACGCCAGACAGGATGCTTGCAATTTCTGGAAGGATGAAATGACTTTCAGGCCATCCTTTGCCTGAGCAGCCAGCGCCATTTCATGTGCAAATTCATGCGTTTGCCCGTCAAATTCCTTGAATTTTGCCATGTTTGCGCCCATAAAAGTCATGATACGCATTTTTTCAGCCACGGGTGGTTGTGGATGCCCGCCTATCAGGTGAGAGGTATGTTCTACCAAAAGCCAGTCTTCACGAGAAATCCCGTCCGTCACTATTTGCATGTTCTTTCCCAGGTCTTTCATGACCTTTTGCAATTCCAGCGGCTCTGCCGCTGTTGCGTTCATCGCTGTAAAAAGCAGGCCACTGAGGGCGACAGACAATACGAAAGATTTTTTCATTGCTATTCCTTTTTGGTTTTAAGTCAGAAATTAAACTGCGTCTTTGTGTTTTTTGATGCCATACAAATAAATGGGAAAAGTTTTTTTGGCCTCATCCAGCAATGAACGCTTGCCGCCAAAAATTGACACTTGCATGAAGAGTCCCTGAATCATGCCTATATAAAGTACGGCAGCATTCTGGCTATCCAGGTCATGAGCTACCAGAGACTGCTGCTTTGCCGCTTCGAGCAAGCCCGCAATTTTGCCCTCATAACCAGAGATGATTTCCTGGATCAGGTCACGAAGTTTGCTGTTTTTCTTGTGCAACATCTCCGTGAACAGCAGACGGGGAATAGCAGGATGTTTGCTGATAAAAGTGATGTGCGCATAGAACATCCGTTCAATTGCATTGATTGGATCGCTCGCCTCCGCAGCCGCCTTTTCCAGTACCGTCATGAGCCGCCCGCGTATCCAGCTGATGACGGCAAACCAGATATCATCCTTGGTCGGAAAATGCTTGAAAACGGCACCCTGCGTGACATTCATCGCATCGGCCATATCCTGCGTAGTGACACTGTCTATCCCTTTTTCGGCAGCCAGATGTACGGCAACACGGACAATTTCGCTTTGTCGCTCTTCCGTGGATAAACGGCGTTTTATAACTTCATGATTCATCATAATATTTTAAATATATTGCGGTTACGCTTCACGTCCTTCACCCGCTTCCTCATAAGTGCGCCCATCGCGGATATGATATATGCGCTTGAAAGTCGGGATAATTTTTTCATCATGCGTGACAACAATAATAGCAGTTTGATATTGCTGCGCCATCTGGTTCAGAATCCGCACCACCGTCAATGCGCGTTCGCTATCCAGAGGCGCCGTAGGCTCATCGGCAAGAATGATGGGCGGATGATTGGCCAGTGCGCGCGCAATCGACACGCGCTGCTGTTCACCGCCGGAAAGTTCGGAAACTTGCGCCCGCGCACGGTGGCCGACATCCAGCGCATCCAGCAATTCTTTGGCGCGGATTCGCGCCTGCACATTCGACACACCTGCCAGCATGGGCAACAGCGCAATGTTGTCAGTCACATTCAGGAAGGGAATCAGATAAGGTGCCTGAAAAACGAAGCCGATACGGTCGCGTCTCAGGGTACGCAAGTCGTCTATTTTCCACCCGCCTTCAAAAATCGTCTGCCCGCCCAGTTGCATTTTTCCCGCCGTCGGCTCGATTACCGCACCCAGACATTTCAACAGGGTGCTTTTTCCCGACCCGCTGGGCCCGACCAGGCCGACCACCTCACCCGGCCAGATGGTCATATCCACGCCTTTCAACGCATCAACAGCGGTATCACCCTCACCATAACGTTTCTTCAGGTTTTCGATATGAATGGCCGGTTCTCCCATCGCGTTATCCTCCAATCGCCGTGGCAGGATCAATCCGCAAGGCTGCACGGATAGCGAAGATGCTGGCCAGTGAACACATCAGCATGACCAGAATGAAGCCCAGAATTGCGTCTGCCGGGAGCAGCAATACATATTTCGGGAACAGCGGTGCCCAAATGGTTGCCGCCACCTTGCCGACCACAAAACCGATCAAACCCAGGCCAAGCGCCTGCTGCAATATCATGCTGCTTATGGTGCGATTTCCCGCTCCCACCAGTTTGAGCACCGCAATTTCCCGTATTTTATTCATGGTCATGGTGAAAATAATGAAGGCCACAATTGCGGCGCTAACGATGGATAAAATCACCAGGAACATAAAAATCTGCTTGGAGGAGGTTACGATCAGCTTGGCGACCAGGATTTCCTCCATCTGACCTTTGGTATAAGCCTGCAAATGTTTCCAGCGTTTTATCTCTTCTGCCACCCTCTGCTCGTCGTATCCGGTTTTGACACGCACTAAGACCGCGTTGACCATGTGACTCGCTACCTGATTGGCCAGCACAGCATCCAGCAATCCCGGTACGCCGGGACGATTAAAAGCGGGGTTGGCTGTGGTCCTCGCCCGCTCACCCAGCAAGGCATCATTGTCTTTCAGGAACTGCACCTCCTGAGCATCCTTGAGCGGGACGAACACCATGGGATCACCACTCGATGAGACCATGCGGCGCGTCAGTCCGACTACCGTGTACGAGTGGCGACGAATCTGGATACGTTCACCCAATGCCAGTCCGGTCTTGATGTCCGCGAGCGCTTCATAATGTGCATGGGTAATCGGACGGCCCGCCAGCAAATAAGCCGGCTCGCCCGGTTTGCCTTGCTCGATACCTACCAGCATGACGCGCACATCCTCGCCACCTCGCTGGATTTGCATGGTCAGGTAGGCCACATTCCCCGCTTCCATGACGCCCTCCTGACCGAGCAGATCGCGAGCCACATCATCATGAATGCTGGAAGGTTCCGCATAAGGGCCCAGCGTGTCCTGCTGAACTACCCAAAGGTCGGCGCCGGCGTTGTCTATCATGGCCTTAGCATCATCCACCATGCCGCGATATACGCCAGCCATGGTCAGCGTGACACCAATCAGCAAACCCAGCCCGATGCCGGTAAACACGAATTTGCCCCACCCATGCAGAATGTCACGACTTGCGAGATTGATCACTATCAGTTCCTCGCGACTTCCGCAACAACCTTCAGCTTCAAATCCGCCTTTATCGCCTGCTGGCTATAGACAATCACCTCATCACTGTCACTGACTCCGTCCAGTATTTGTGTGCGGCCATCCAGCGTCGAGATGCCAATCCGGACAGGCTTGAATTTGGCCCGACCATCTTGCAGCACCCATACCCCGTCCTGTTGATTGATCCGTTTGACCGCTGCCGTGGACAGGAATCTTGCATTTTCCAGGGCAGGCAATTTAATAGTGACTTCGGCGTATTCACCCAGACTGGCATTTATTCCGGCAGCCGAAATATTCACTATGCGTTCTTCGGTGACGGTATCGCTGATAAAATCAATACGCTCAACCGTGCCAGAAATGCTGGTTTGCGGATGCGAACGCAGCACGATGCCCGCCTTTTGCCCCGTGCGGATCAAACCTGATTGCTTCTGTTCAATGCGGGTCTTAATCCACAAATCATCAGGCGCTATCACCTGAAGCACCGTTTGCCCCGGAACAACCGTCACGCCTTGTTCAAGCATTTTCACCGTAACGATGCCATCCACCGGACTCGTTAGCCGTGTTTGATCACGGAGATTTCCCATGCCGACTGCGTCAAGCTGCGCCTTGGCATAGTCACGTTTCGCCGCTGCCATTGTGGCCGCAGCGGCCTCCAGCGCAGCCAGCGCAGACGTCTTCTCGTTCAATTTGGCATCCAGCATTTCCTGGCTGACAAAGCCTTTTGCATGCAATTCGCTATATCTTTTATACGCGGCAGAAAGCGTTTTCCCCTGACTCTGCGCTTGTATCAATTGCGCTTCGGCCACCTTGATTGAATAGCTTGAGCGTTCAGCCATCAAACGACTGCCGGCCAATTTCTCATCAATATCTATGGGGTCCAGTTCTACCAGAACCTGACCCGTTTTCACCAGATCGCCCTGGTCAACCAGCAGGCTTTTGATTCTGCCTGTCATGACGGAAGAAATATTGTAGCTGCGCCTGGCTTCAACCAAACCCACACCAAATACTTCAGCATCAAGATTCCCTGTCTGAATTCTCTCACTGGTAACCTTGACCGGGGCGAGCGGCCCCTGAGTAAAAATTGCCCATGCAAAGATGGCAATCATGAGCGCCGCCAGCAAAATAATTTTCAACCCGAGTTTTGACATAATTTTGATCAAAGACCGCACAAGTAAGTAATTGCTTGCTATCTTATATGTGCCTCATTTATTCTGTCAAGCTTGAGCAAATTACTCGGTATTGGTTCCATGAAAAACGGACCCTTGGTAACCGGGCGCCTTTCCTGCGGTGGCGTCAGGCACGAATCATGTAAGCTGCTTACTGCGCAACTACCCGAACAAGAGGACACCATGCACATACATTACTTGCAGCACGTAGCGTTTGAAGGATTGGGAAGTATCGAGGACTGGGCCAGACAAAAAGGTCATACCCTCAGTGCGACACGCCTCTATCAGGGCGAACCCCTGCCAGCGGTTGAAATAGCAGACCTGCTAATCGTCCTGGGCGGCCCGATGAACATTTACCAGGAGGCCGATTACCCGTGGCTCGCGGACGAAAAACGCTATATCAAAAAAGCCATCTCCGCCGGCCGCCGCGTGCTGGGCATCTGCCTTGGCGCGCAACTCATCGCCGATGTGCTGGGCGCGAAGGTTTATGCCAATCACGACAAGGAGATTGGCTGGTTCCCGGTTGATGCGACCGAAGCGACCTCCCTGAGCAAATTGTTTTCCGCATTTCCCCGGCAACTCGATGTTTTTCATTGGCACGGGGACACGTTTGATATACCTGCAGGCGCGATCCATGTCGCACGCAGTGCTGGCTGTGCGCATCAGGCGTTTGTTTACCACGAACGTGTCGTCGGATTGCAGTTTCATCTGGAAACGACTCCGGCCAGCGCACAGCAGATCATCGCCCATGGTGAGGATGAACTCGTTGCGGGCCGCTACATCCAGTCGCCGCAGACCATGCTTGCAGACGAACGCCGCTTCGACACCATCAATCACACCATGCATGAATTGCTGGACCGGCTAACATCCGCCGCGTAAACCTGAGCGACAACATAACGGTCACGGGAAAGGCGCTACGCGTGTTTCACGTTAAACATAACAAAGCCGTATCCAAGTTAATGGATACGGCTTTAAATTTGTCACACACCTTAACGCGTTTTAGTCGGCAAAATACAGCCAAGCGCCGTAGGCAACGCCTTACAGGCCAGCGTCAGACCGCAGGGCTGACGCCTTGTCTGGTTTTGACTTCGTCGAAACACTGACAAACCCCTTCGGGGTAGGCTTACAGCCCAGCATCCGCGCGCAGCGCGGCTGCTTTGTCAGTGTTTTGATTTCATCGAAATACAGACAAGCGCCGTGGGCGTGGCCTTACAGGCCAGCGTCAGCCCGCAGGGCCGCCGCCTTATCTGTATTTTCCCAGGTGAATTCCGGTTCTTCGCGGCCAAAATGGCCGTAAGCAGCGGTTTTTTCATAGATGGGGCGCAGCAGGTTAAGCATGTTGACGATGCCTTTGGGGCGCAGGTCGAAATGGCGCAGCACCAGTTCGGTCAGCTTGTCATCGGAGATTTTCCCCGTTCCGTAGCTGTCCACCATCACGCTGGTCGGCTTGGCCACGCCGATCGCGTAGGAGACTTGCACCATGCACTTGCTGGCCAGACCCGCCGCGACGATGTTCTTGGCGACATAACGGCCTGCATAAGCAGCAGAACGATCCACTTTGGAAGGGTCTTTGCCGGAGAACGCGCCGCCGCCGTGCGGGGCTGAGCCACCGTAAGTGTCCACGATGATTTTGCGCCCGGTCAGGCCGCAATCTCCCTGAGGTCCGCCGATAACGAAACGACCAGTCGGATTGACCAGAAAATTGATGTTGCCCTTGATCAACTCCTTGGGCAGTATTGGCTTGATGATTTCTTCAATCGCAGCTTCGCGAATCTGTTCCAGTGTCATCTCCGGCGCATGTTGCGTGGAAAGCACCACGGTGTCGATGCAATACGGTTTTCCATCGACGTAACGCACCGTTACTTGCGATTTTGCATCCGGACGCAGCCAAGGCAGTCGGCCATCGTGGCGCAATTGCGCCTGGCGTTGCACTGCCTGATGCGCCAGATAGATTGCCAGCGGCATCAAAGTCGGGGTTTCGTCGCAGGCGTAACCGAACATCAGGCCTTGATCGCCCGCACCCTGATTCAGATAGTCGTCGGAGGCCCGATCCACGCCCTGAGCGATGTCAGGACTCTGTTTGTCATAGGCCACCAGGACTGCGCAACCCTTGTAGTCGATGCCGTATTCGGTGTTGTCGTAGCCGATGCGCTTGATGGTGTTACGCGCCACCTGGATGTAATCGACATTGGCGGTGGTGGTGATTTCGCCGGCCAGAACCACCAGACCGGTGTTGGTCAGTGTTTCAGCTGCTACCCGTGCATACGGGTCTTGCGCTAGAATCGCATCCAGAATGGCATCAGAGATTTGATCTGAAACTTTGTCAGGATGGCCTTCGGATACAGATTCGGACGTAAATAGAAATTCGCTCATGGCCCCTCACTCACTTATCGAATATTTATAAAGACGAGCATTCTAACAAATTGCGTACAACTTGGTAGCATCGCCACACATGGCCACTTTTTTCTTAAAAATCATATTTCGCTTGTTGTCCTTTTTGCCGCTGGGTGTCGTGCACCGTCTGGGCGCGCTGCTCGGGCGGCTGACCTATGTGCTGTCAGGGCAGTATGCGGTGCGCATGCGGGAAAATTTGCAACAGGCCGGTTTTTCTCTGGATGATAAACCGGGGCTGTTGTCTGCGAGTATCGCAGAAGCGGGCAAAAGCCTGATTGAGTTGCCCTGGATTTGGGGCAAACCCTACGATGTCGTGGTAAACAGCGTGTCGGAGTGCCGCGGGATGGACCATGTTGAAGCTGCTCAGGCACGAGGCAAGGGCATCATCTTTCTGACACCGCATCTGGGTTGTTTCGAAATTGCTTCGCTGTATATGGCGCAACACTTACCGATTACTGTGCTATACCGCCCACCCAGATTGGCTTGGCTGGAAGGCGTAATGCGAGGCGGTCGTGAGCGCGGACAGGTCAGGCTGGCCAAAGCGGATGCAAGCGGCGTTCGCTTGTTGTACAAGGCGCTCAGGCGTGGCGAGGCCATAGGCTTGCTGCCGGATCAGGTGCCCAGCGGTGGCGAAGGCGAATGGGCGGATTTTTTTGGCCGTCCCGCCTATACCATGACGCTGGTGGGCAGGCTGGCGCAAACCAGTGGTGCTGCGGTGGTGCTTGCCAGTGCTGAGCGTAAAGTGCGGGGATACATCATCCGTTTTGAACCTTTGCAGCTGGATTTTGAGCGATCTGTTCCGCTGCAGATCAATGCGGCACTGGAGCGTTTGATTCATCAATTTCCCGCACAATATCTGTGGAGCTATAACCGTTATAAAGTTCCGCGCGGCGTGCTGCCGGCGATCAGGGAGCCGTGATGCTGGTAAGGCTGGGTGTTTTTATTTTGTGGTTGATACACTGGCTGCCGTTTCGCGTCATCGTCGCCATCGGCAAGGGTGTCGGGATGCTGCTTTTCCTGCTGGCTGCGGAGCGCCGCCGCGTGGGCGACATTAATTTGAAACTGTGTTTTCCCGGCATGAGCGATCAAGCGCGCAAGAAACTGATGCGCGATCACTTCAAGATGTTCGGTCGCGGCATTATCGAGCGCAGCATTCTATGGTGGTCGAGCGCCGAACGCATACGCAGCCTGATTCGCGTCGAGGGTGTCGAACATTTTGAGGCCATCAAGGACAAATCAGCCATACTGCTCACGCCGCATTTCATCGGCATGGATGCGGGGGGGCAGTGGGTCGCACAGCATGCCGACACGGTGTGCATGTATGCAAACCAGAAAAACCTTTATCTGACCGATCTGCTTTTGAGGAAGCGCGCTAGGTTCCGCAAGCAGCACCTCTATTCACGACAGCAGGGGCTGCGCCCGATACTCAAGGGAATGCGCGCGGGCATGCCTTTCATCTATCCGCCCGATCAGGATCAGGGGGTCAAGGATGGCGTGTTTATTCCCTTTTTTAACGTGCTTGCAGCGACCATGACCTCGGTGTCACGCATCGCGCAAATGGCTGACGCGAAAGTCGTGCCCAGCGTCACGCGGATATTGCCGGGAGGAGAGGGTTATGTGCTGACCTTTTATCCTGCGTGGGAGAATTATCCAAGCGGTGATACCGTCTCCGATGCGCGCCGCATGAACGAATTTATTGAGCAGCGCATACTGGAAATGCCGGAACAGTATTTCTGGCTGCATAAACGCTTCAAAACCAGGCCGGAAGGCGAAGAAAGATACTATTGAAACAAACCCCTCTCAATCCCCCCTTGTCAGGGGGGAAGCTGCGCGCTCCTCCCCTGACAAGGGGAGGCCGGGAGGGGTTAAAAGCGTGAGGATTAGAAAGCCATGAAATATAAAGACCTGCGCGATTTTATCGCGCAGCTGGAGAAAATTGGCGAGTTGAAGCGCGTGCCCGCGCCAGTCTCCACGCATCTGGAAATGACCGAGATATGCGACCGGGTGTTGCGCGCGCAAGGCCCGGCAATATTGTTCGAGAATGTGACTGGCCACACCATGCCTGTCCTTGCCAATCTGTTTGGCACACCGCGCCGCGTGGCGCTGGGCATGGGGGAGGAAAGTACCGAAGCGTTGCGTGAGGTGGGCAAGTTGCTGGCTTATCTGAAAGAACCCGAGCCGCCTAAAGGTCTGAAAGATGCATGGGATAAATGGCCGGTGCTCAAGCAGGTGCTGAGCATGTCGCCCAGGGTAGTCTCTTCAGCACCGTGTCAGGATGTGGTTTGGGAAGGCGCGGATGTGGACTTGTCCAGACTGCCCATCCAGCACTGCTGGCCGGGTGATGTCGCGCCGCTGATTACCTGGGGGTTGGTGGTGACCCGAGGCCCCGCCAAATCGCGCCAGAATCTTGGTATCTATCGTCAGCAGGTCATTGCGCCGAACAAAGTCATCATGCGCTGGCTGGCACACAGGGGGGGGGCGCTGGATTTTCGCGATCATTGCCAGACGAGCCCCGGCGTGCCGTTTCCGGTCGCTGTGGTAATAGGGGCTGATCCGGCGACCATATTGGGTGCGGTCACACCCGTACCGGATAGCCTGTCCGAATACCAGTTCGCGGGATTGTTGCGCGGCAGCAAGACGGAACTGGTGAAATGTCTGGGCAGCGATTTGCAGGTTCCCGCTTCCAGCGAAATCGTGCTCGAAGGCGTGATTCATCCTGACGAAATGGCGATGGAAGGGCCATACGGCGACCATACCGGCTACTACAACGAGCAGGATAAATTCCCGGTGTTCACCATAGAGCGCATCACCCTGCGCCGTGACCCCATCTACCATTCCACCTATACCGGCAAGCCGCCGGACGAACCGGCGATGCTGGGCGTGGCGCTTAATGAAGTGTTCGTGCCGCTGTTGCAGAAGCAATTTCCCGAAATCGTGGATTTTTACCTGCCGCCTGAAGGCTGCAGTTATCGCATGGCGATAGTCAGCATCAAGAAGCAGTATGCCGGACACGCCAAACGCGTAATGTTTGGCATCTGGTCTTATCTGCGGCAGTTTATGTACACCAAGTTCATTGTGGTGGTGGATGAGGACATCGACATCCGCAGCTGGCAGGAGGTGATCTGGGCGATTACCACCCGCATGGATCCGGTGCGCGACACCTTGCTGGTTGAGAATACGCCAATCGATTACCTCGATTTCGCCAGCCCGGTATCCGGTCTGGGCGGCAAGATGGGGCTGGACGCAACCAACAAATGGCCGGGCGAGACCCAGCGCGAATGGGGTACGCCTATCGTGATGGATGAGGCGGTGAAGGCCAGAGTGGATGCAATGTGGGGCGAGTTGGGGTTGTAGGCTGGGTTGAGCGTAGCGATACCCGGCAAACCGCCGGTGGCAGACCGGCAACCTCACACCCGCAAGGGGTGTCCCCGCACAACTAGGGGGCTACGCCCCAAGTTGTTGCGTGAAGAAACGCCGCCTCGGTTTTCTACGGCATCAATGTCAAATGTAAGGCCTGACCCCATCTTGTGCCATCTTGCCGCCTAAGACGGCATAACGCAGAATTCAGGCGACTTGCGCGGTTTTATCGCACAAGGTAGCTTGGGATGATGAATTTGGCTTTGCAATCAATGGGAATAGAGCTGGATTGCGAACGGATTCCAATGCAAGATCAACGTCAAGCATGGGCCAGTAAAGATGATTGGGGGATGGTCGCTCAATAGTCGTGATTTGATCAACCGTGGCTTGCTTAAACCAAGGGAATTCTGCATAGGCGACAAAAAGTTCTTCGTCGTCCAGAAGCAGCCAGAAGCCCTTGTTTGATACCAAAGAAACTTCAATTTCCAAAGTGGACACGCCAGGCATGAACAATTTCCTCGTGGTGAGTATGAACCAGAACTTGCGCCTCATTGATCTGCTTTTGAGACAGCCCTTGATTCAAGGCTAATTCAATTGTTGGTTCCAGCCAGAACTTGGCCTCTCCATCGGTGTGAGCGACATGAATGTGTACACGCATTTCTTCACGTGAAAAGAAGAAAAAGCGAAATGAACCTTCACGAAATACGGTTGGAGACATGCGCGAATCATACCAGTTCTGTTTTGTTTTTTACGCTCAACGTAAGCGATTTTGAATTCTGCAAAACCCGATTCACTGCCCCTGCACCCACTCGATCAATGCATCCTGGGCGGCTTTGCCGTTGCGGGCATTCGGTTCGTTGATGAAGCATACCACCACCCATTCCTTGCCTGATTTTGAGCGGACGTAGCCCGCAAGGGTTCTCACGCCTTCGAGCGATCCGGTTTTCAGGTGTGCGTGGCTGGAAGCCGGGCTTTCCCTTAGCCGTTTGCGCATCGTGCCGTCCACACCCAGTATCGGCAGCGAGGCTTGCAGTTCGGCGCTCAGCGGGTGGGTCGCCGCGTGTTGCAGCAACGTTGCCATATGGTCGGCGCTGATGCGTTCGATGCGCGACAATCCTGCGCCATTTTCCAGTATCAGTTCGGGGAAATCCAGATTTTGCCGCTGCAGCCAGTCATGCACGGTCTGAATGCTGCGTGCGATGGACAGGGTTTGCGGGGCGCTTGCTGGCGGCGGGTTGGCTTCGTCGTCTCCCTCTCGCTGCGGCGAGGCGTTACCCAGCGTCAGGAACAACTGTCTGGCCATCACGTTATTGCTGTATTTGTTGATGTCGCGGATCGTCAGGTCTAGTGGTTCAGAGCGATGCGCCGAAAATAATTTCGCCTGTGAACTCGTCACTTCGTCGCGCTGCCTGCCTTGCAGTGTGCCACCCAACTCTTTCCATAGTGCGCGGAATACGATCTCGATATAGCGGGTGTGCGGCATCAGGCTGAGGTTGTGCGCACGTTCTCCGCATTCGCGGGGATAGCCGCCTTGCAGTACGACGCTGTCGCCGCGCGGTTGTACGTCTATGCCGTCATCCCAGTTTCGACAGTCGCCTGCCCGTTGCGAGGTGAGCCGGTTGTCCAGCGTGATGCCGTCCAGCGGCGGTTCGGCAAACACGTTAAGCACGTCTCCTGTCGGCAGATAGCGCAGTCGCAGGGTGTTAAAATTAAGCAACAGTGCGTCCGGGCCTACGTTGTAGGCGCGCACCGGGTCGTTGTCGAACGCGCCTGAATCGAACGGCGGCAGGTCGAAGTGGCTGCGGTCCAGCACCAGGTCACCGCGTATTTCGCGCAAGCCGCGCGAACGCAGTTCGCTGAGCCACAGCCAGAACTGTTCTATGGTGAACTTGGGGTCGCCATAGCCTTTGAGTATCAGGTCGCCGTCCAGCACGCCGTCTTTCAGCGTGCCGTCCAGATACGCCTCGGTCTTCCAGGTGTAGGCGGGGCCCAGCAGGTCAAGCGCGGCGAAGGTGGTGAGCAGCTTCATGGTCGAGGCCGGATTCATGGCTTGCGCTGCATTGAGGCGGATCAGCGGCCGGGTTTTATGCACTTCACGAACCACGATCGCGACGCCGGATTGCGGAATGTTCGCTTTTTTCAGTTCCTGCCGGACCGTTGCGGGCAGGGATACCGCCAGCGCGCCAGCGCTGAGGCAGAGTGCGAATAGCGCGGACGCGAGGCGTTTCATGTGAGTGCCGCTATGATGCTCAAGGTGCGGGTGGCAAGCAGTCGCATCTCGTCTTCGTTTATTACGTAAGGCGGCATGAAATAGACGGTGTTGCCCATCGGGCGCAACAACAGTTCGTGTTGCAATCCCAGCGCGAAGCAGCGTTGCGCAAAATCTGCATGTTTGCTATGGACTTCAAACGCCCAGATCATGCCGGTGTTGCGCCAGTTATACACTGCCGGGTGCTCGCGCAATGGCTGGGCGATATGGTTGAAAAGGGCGGCCTTGGCGCGGTTGCTGTTCAATACATCATCCTGCGCAAAAATATCCAGCGTGGCCAGCGCGGCGCGGCAGGCCAGCGGGTTGCCGGTATAGGAATGCGAATGCAAAAAACCGCGCGCCGTCTCATCGGCGTAGAAGGACTGATAGATTTTGTCCGTCGTCATCACGACAGACAGCGGCAGGTAGCCGCCTGTTATGCCCTTGGACAACAGCAGAAAATCAGGCGAGATGGCGGCTTGTTCGCAGGCGAACAACGTCCCGGTTCTTCCCATGCCTACGGCAATCTCGTCGGCGATCAGGTGTACGCCGTATTCATCGCACAGTTCGCGGGCGCGACGCAGATAAGCCGGGTGGTACATCGCCATGCCTGCTGCACCCTGTACCAGCGGTTCGATGATGAAGGCGGCCAACTGCGCATGATGTCGTTGCAGATGGCTTTCCAGCGCGTCGGCGCAGCGCAAAGCAAAGGCTGCGGCGCTTTCTCCAGTTGCGGCGTTGCGGCTATCAGGGCTGGCGACGGTTGCCTGTTGCCGGATCAGCGCGCCATAGGCATCGCGAAACAAGGCGACATCGGTCACTGATAGCGCGCCCAATGTCTCGCCGTGGTAGCTGTTTTGCAGACTGATGAACTGCGTCTTGTCCGGGTGACCGCTGTTGCGCCAGTAATGCGCGCTCATCTTGAGTGCGATTTCGGTAGCCGACGCGCCGTCCGAACCGTAGAAGCAATGCCCCAGTCCGGGAGGGGCGAGTACGCGCAATCGCTCGGAGAGCTCGACCACGGGTTGATGGGTAAACCCCGCCAGCATCACATGCTCCAGCTGCTCCAGCTGGTCGCGCAGCGCGGCATTGATGCGCGGGTTGCTGTGGCCAAACAGGTTCACCCACCATGAGCTGACGGTGTCGAGATAGCGCTTGCCGTCAAAATCATAAAGCCATACCCCCCGGCCACGCGCAATCGGCACCAGCGGAAACGTTTCATATTGTTTCATCTGCGAGCAGGGATGCCAGACGGCAGAAAGGCTGCGGCTGATCAGATCGGCGTTGGTTAAAGTGTGTTTTTGCATTTGTGAATCATCAGTAGTGTCCGGCAATTTAGTTAAATAGATTCAATTGGTTATCGTTTTGCGACGTATCGATTTGCATTTCAATATTTGTAAGTAGTTGATCGAGCGGTGTTTTCTCGAAGAGCGTCAGGCTTAAAATTTGTAGAATTGTG
>JAUSLX010000016.1 GCA_030645775.1 Gallionella sp.
CCAAACGAAATCTGCAAAGCCAGGTGGACGATGTGGTCAACGGACTGGAGCGTGAGTACGAAGTGGCGCGCGCCAATGAATCCGCACTCGCGGGGGCGGTGGCGGAGACCAAGCAGGGGATACAGGGCACCAACCGTAAGGAGTTTGAGCTGACGACGCTGGAGCGCGATGTGAAGAGCAATCGCGATTTGTATGACATGTTCATGGGCCGTTTGAAAGAAACCAGCACGGCCAGTGACTTGCAAAGCGTAGTGGCGCGCGTGGTTGACCCGGCGATCGTCAGCGATGTGCCGGTCAAACCCAAGAAGCGAATGATCGTGATACTGGCTTTTGTGCTTAGTTTGATGTTGGGTGTGGCGGTGGCATTTTTGCTGGAACATCTGGATACCAGCGTGCGTTCTGCCGAGGATGCCGAGCGTAAGCTGGGTCTGCCGTTGCTGGGAGCGGTTCCTTTGGTTGACCTGCCGGCAGGTCAGGCCGCAGGTCTGCAATATCGCGATGCGCCCAAATCCTTGTTTGCCGAATCGATAAAAACCATACGCACCGGGATTCTGTTGTCCGGCATCGATCATCCGAAAAAAATCCTGCTGGTGACTTCATCCGTGCCGGGTGAGGGTAAATCAACCGTGGCGATCGATCTGGCGCTGGCGCATGCGCAAACCAAGCGCGTCCTGCTGATTGATGCCGACATGCGGCGCCCTTCCATCGCGAAAGTGCTTGGGCTGGATAATACCCATCCTGGCTTGTCCATGTTGGTCCTGGGCATGGAAACGCTGGAAAATTGCGTTTACAAGATTGAAGGCTCCACGTTAGAAGTGTTGACGGCAGGCAGTATTCCGCCCAATCCCCTGGAGCTGATTTTGTCCGAGAAATTCAAGGAGCTGCTGGCTGAGTTGGGCGAGAAATACGACACCATCATTCTTGATTCGCCGCCGGTGCAACTGGTAAGCGATGCTGTCGTGCTTGCCAGCATGGCAACTGGTGTGGTGTTTGTGCTCAAGGCGGATGCCACGCCGTTCCAACTGGCGCGTCGCGCAATTCGTACCTTGCAGCGCGGCGGCGCTTCCATATTTGGTGTGGTGTTGAATCAGGCCAATTTCAGGAACGAAGAATACTACGCTGGTTACGGCGGTTACGGAAAATACAATTACCATAGTTACTATGGTGAGGATGCGGATAAGGCCGCAATAAAGGCCTGATGGCCGACTTGGGATGATAGATTTACATTGCCACTATTTGCCCGGCATTGACGACGGTTCTCAGTCCATGGCGGAGTCGCTGGACCTGGCTCGTGCATCTGTCGCTGATGGAATTACGCATGCGGCGATGACACCGCATATTCATCCGGGGCGCTACGATAATATTCGCTCTTCGGTGGCCATGGCGACCAATGAATTTCGTGAAGCACTGGCTCAGGCAGCCATTCCTTTGCAGGTATTTCCGGCCGGCGAAGTGCGACTGACAGCGGATATCCTTGATTTGCTGGAACAGGATGAATTGCCTTTTCTCGGTACGCTGTATGGTTATCGGGTGCTGTTGCTGGAATTTCCCTATGGGCAGATACCGGTTGGGACGGACAAGCTGGCGCATTGGTTGCTGACACAGAAGATACGCCCGCTGATTGCCCATCCGGAGCGCAATAAAGTGGTTTTGGCTAATCTTGAGCGGATCGCATCTTTTGTTGAAATGGGTTGTTTATTACAGTTGACCGCAGCTTCGGTAATTGGCGAGTTTGGCAAGGCCGTGCAGGATAGCGCGGCCCTGATGCTGGAGCGGCGCTGGGTGTCTGTGATTGCCACTGATGCACACAATCTTTTGCATCGCGCTCCGGTGTTGGCGGCAGCACGGGATTGGTTATCTGAACACGGTGGACAGGCATGGGCGGATGAATTGACGCGGATTACGCCAGCCAGAATCCTGGGTGTCGAATTGGCAGGGTTGTCATCTTGGGAAAGCGTTGATTAAATCGCCTTGCCTTTAGCCGAGTGGCGGTAGGAGCGGCCTTTAGCCGCGAGAGAATCGTGGTGGGACGTGGCGCGTCATTGCGAGCGTAGCGTAGCAATCCAGAGATTTTTCGTTTTGAGCGCCGACTGGCTACGCTACGCTCGCAGTTATAGTGAATAAATCAGCATCTTCTTAGTAATTATTGGGGTTAGGATTGCCGAAGAAAATTATTTTTACCCTGCTGCTCGTGTCCGCTTTGGTGTATTTGACCCGACTCGGTATGGCAGATTTTTTGCGACTTGAGCCCTGTGCTTATGTAGATGCCGTTCAGAAGGGGACTGTGCGTGTTGATCCGCTTGCATTAAACAGATCGCGGGAACGTTTGTTGCTGGCGCGTACCTGGGATGCGGGTAACCCGATAGTCCCGGAATATTTGGGGCAAATCGCCTTTATACGCGCACAATTAATTAGCCTGAGTCCTTCTGCGCAGCTTGTTTTTTTGCGGGAAGCTATCGGGCATTTTGACTCGGCAATCGTTCTGCGGCCCAATTCGGCGCATTTGTGGGCGGCGAGAATGAGTGCCGGCAGTTTTTTGCTCGAAACATATGCCAGGCTCGGAGGTGGCGAGGCGCTTGTTGATGATGAATTGTCTGTGATAAGGAGGGCGTTGCATCGGGCGGCAAAACTCGGGCCGTGGGAGCCATCAGTGTTGCAACAAATAGTGGGGGTTGGAAACTTGCGCTACAAGGAATTTTCTCCTGAAGAGCGTGGGGTAATTGACGGGGCAGTGGCGCGGGCAAAGCAGCTAAGACTCAGAATATAAATGGGAAAGTACTGGGTTGTAATTGTTTTGCATTTGTTTGTTGTTTGCGATATGATCGCGAGGAAGTTAACTCACATACGGGGGGTATCATGAAGACGATGAAATTATTATTGGCTGTATTGTTGTTGTGTGTTTCGCAGTTCGCGCTGGCCGTTGCCACACCAGCAGAACAATTGGCACTTGATAACGCAATAGCCGCAGTGCAGGCCGATCCGACTAATCAGGCATTGGTTGATGCCGCCGTGCAAGCCGCCGCCAATGCGGATGTTGCTGCCGATGTTATTGTTACTCAGCTATATAACCTGGGTGTTCCGTCTCAGGTCATTACGGCTGCCATGAATAGCAATATTAATCTTGGTACAGCGGTTAATGGCTTGCAGCCTTCCTGCGCACCGAATTGTGGTACCGAGAATACAGCTAATGTTTCTTATGTTGCCGCAACCGGGAATATGGTTAATACGACTTTGGCGTTGCTCACTGCGAGTACTCCAACCGGTGCCGGCGGTACGCCCGGTGCAGGCGGTGCGCCCGGTGCCGGTGGTGCGCCCGGTGCGGGTGGGGGGGGCTTGGGAACCAATATTGGTGGTACAAATGGTCCAGTCAGCCCAAGTTAATATTCAGCTGATTTAAACAAAGGGGAGCTTATGCTCCCCTTTGTTTTTGTTTGCTTCATCCGTCATCGGGTTTCAACCCATTCTAAATTATCGATGGATTTTTTGATATGCGCCGGATAGTTTTGCGGGTTTTTCTGTTGCTTTTGCTGTGTTCGGCAGTCATTGCGGCGGAAATCGTGGAATTTTCGCCTGGCCTGTTACGGCATATCGCTGCGCGCTGGGGAAGTGATGCGCCTGAACGTCTGACTGACTGGCGCGATGAACAAAGCCGGCATATTGCGAAGCAACGGGGCGCTGCGCCTTCGGCAGCTGAAACGATCCGTGATCTGGATAATTTTAACCGGTACTGGAATAACTTTCGTTACTACACCGATAGCAGACATTGGCGTGTTGAGGATTACTGGGCAACACCGGTTGAAACGCTGGCTTCGGAAGGGGCGGATTGTGAGGATTATGCGATCGGCAAGTATTACAGTCTGAAGGCGCTGGGCGTGCCTGTGCAAAATCTGCGCATCACCTATGTGCGCGCCTTGCGATGGAATGAGGCGCATATGGTGCTGGCCTATTATCCGACGCCGGATGCGGACCCCTATATTCTGGATAATCTCAATAAAAGTGTGGAGTTGGCGTCAGATCGACCTGATCTTGTGCCTGTGTACAGCTTTAATGACGAGGATCTGTGGGCGGCAGGCGCGACTTCTGCGGGTGGCAAATCCAGCCAGATTCGCCTGTGGCGCGGCTTGCTGGACAAGATGGAAAAAGAGCGGACGATGTAACCGCAGGAGAATTATATGACTTTATTCAGACAATTATTTATTGGTACGTCAATCGTTTTTTTGGTGCTGCTGGCGCTGGTGGAAAGTATCTACATCGCGAATGCGCGTTTCTACATGCAGGAGCAGCTCACCTCGCATGCTCAGGATGTGGCGACTTCTTTGGGATTGGTGTTGCCGCCTTCATTAGCGGAAAAGGATATTTTGCGCGCGGAAATTACTGTGAATGCGGTATTCGATCGCGGGTTTTACAGCTCCATCGTGGTGGTGAGTGCCAAGGGTGAAAAGCTGATCGAAAAAAATCTGGCAGCCGCTCCGGCTAGTGTTCCGGTATGGTTTACTCAGTGGTTTTCGATGAGCGCACCGTCTGCCGAGTCATTGATCAGCAAGGGCTGGCAACAACTGGGGCGCGTCATTGTGACCAGCCATCCGAATTTTGCCTACAAGCAGTTGTGGCGCACCTCGGTTGAGGCAACACTGGGTCTGCTGGCGCTGTATCTGTTTTCATTGGTCGCGATACATGCTTTTCTGTCCAGAATCCTGCGTCCTCTCAAGGAAATTGAGGAAGTCGCGCATGCCATCAGCGAGCGGGATTTCAGGCAAGTTAAGGCATTGCCCCGGACCCGTGAATTGCGCCGTGTGGTGCAGGCTATTAATTCCATGTCTGCTAAGTTGGTCGCGATTATTGCGCATGAGGTGCGTCAGGCGACACGCTTTCGTGACGAATCCAGAAAAGATGTGCTGACCGGTCTGGATAATCGGCGCGGTTTTGAGCAGCATGTGCACGAGTTGCTGGAGCATGGTGCGGATATGGTGTCGGGTGTCATGTTCATGCTGCAACTGAGCGATTTCAAGGCATTTAATATCCAGAATGGCTATCAGGAGGGTGATGCCTTGCTGAAGGACGCGGCTGCAGCTTTGCGGGGCGTGTGGCCTGAACGGGATTTGTTGCGCTGCCGCATCAATGGTGCGACCTTTGCGGTGATGGCATTCAATATCACGCGTGAGGAGGCAGCGGGGTTCGGGGCTGAATTGTGCGACGCGCTGGGCGTGGTGGTTGAGGCGCGCCATTCAGAGCCGGCATTGACATTCGGCTGCGGTGGCGTGCATTTTAGCGGGGAAAAAGTGACGTTGCATGCCTTGCTTGCGCAGTGTGATCTTGTTTTGTTGCAATCCATGTCGAATGGCGCAGGCGTCAGTCTGCTGGAAAATTTGCGTGATGATGAAAGCAGTAAAGGTTCCCTGTTCTGGAAAGAGTTGATTCTGGATGCGATTGTGGCGGAACGCGTGATGTTGCTCGCGCAGCCGGTGATGTATTTTGGCGATAATCACAAACTGCAATCGGAAGTGGTAGGGCGGCTGATCAATGCTGATGGAGAACTTGTCCTGGCGGAGCAGTTTATCCCGATGGCCAATCGCTTTCAGCTGACACCTGCCTTTGATTTGTCCGTGCTCAAGCGCCTGTTCGGACGCATGGTGAGTGCGGATGGCGATGATGTCATTGCCATTAACCTGGCCATTAATTCCATACACGATACTGAGTTGCTGGCCTGGTTGGGCGAGATGATGAGCGCCCATCCGGCTATTGCGAAGCGCCTGGTGTTTGAGTTTACCGAGTTTGGGCTGGTGCAGGATCGCGCCGGAATCGAGCATTTTGTGATGGATATACGCAAGCTGGGGGCGCAATTTGCGGTCGATAATTTTGGCTTGCATCATTCTGCCTTTGAATACCTGCAACGTTTAAAACCTCTGTATGTGAAGCTGAGTCCAGTCTATATACGCGGCTTGCGCGACAATCATGAAAATCAGTTCTTCATTTCCTCCGTGGTCAATATTACCCGTTCGCTGGATATACGAGTGTTTGCACTGGGCGTAGAAGACGCGGATGTGTTGCCGCTGTTGCAGGATCTGGGTGTGGAGGGCTTCCAGGGCTATGTGAATGGCCGTTTGACTGAGTGGAAGTGAGCTAGCCGCGCGCGTCCTTGATCTAAAAGAATGCTGACTTATTCACCAAAACTGTCTTTGCGAGCGAAGCGTGGCGGGTGGTAATCCAGTTCGTCATTGCGAAGCCCGAAGGGCTGTGGCAATCCAGTGTTTTCTCACTGAAGGACTGACTGATTTGCCACGTCCCGCCACGTTTTTCTCGCGGCTAAAGGCCGCTCATCCCGCCACGTACCTCGCGACTAAAGGCAAGACGATTTAATCAGCGTTTCCCTAAATGACGCTGTTTTACCCCTGCATAAGTAATATACTCCGCCCCTAGTCTGGCAATATGCAGCCATATAAGTCAGTAGATCGGGCAGATTGGTAAGGGGGAGACAATGCAAAGCGATCAACAATCAGAAAAAGAGCAACTCCGGCACTATCGGCAATTAATGGGAATACATCGACGCGTGGGAGTTGAGCGTGACATTGCCCGGTTGCCGGATGTTGTCATGCGCGAGGTGTCGGAATTATTGGGTGTCGAGCGCAGCACATTATTTCTCATCGATTGGGAAACTATGCAGTTGCGCGCCAGCTTTGCCCAGGGGATTGAAGGCGATGCCATTGTTGTGCCGTTGCGGATGGGTATTGTCGGCACCGCCATTCTTCAGCGCAAAATGTTGAATATCGTCAATGCGTATCAACATCCGTATTTTAATTCGAGTATTGATGAACTGACGGGGTATACAACCGACAGTATCCTGGCTGCTCCTATTATTGATGACTACGGCAGGGTACTCGGTGGTATCGAGTGGCTAAACAAGGATACAGGGCATTTTTCCAGGGAAGATGAAACGAAGCTCACTGCTGCTGCACAACGACTGGCCGGGCTAATTCAGCAAGGCAGGCTGGATGCGTTGAGTGCAAGCACTGAAATGGCTGCTCTGCATGAACAAGTGGGATTCGAGCGCGGCTCGATTTTTATCATGGATAACATCCTTGGCCAGTTGGTAGCACAGCATTTAGATGGGCTTGAAGATCAGAAAATCAATCTTACCGTGAAGCTGGGTATTGCTGGTTTGGTTGCCTTGACCAATCAGACGCTGCTTATCCCGGATACGCAAACCGATCCCCGTTTCGACGCTTCTTTTGACAACTTAACCGGTTATAAAACTCGAAATATATTGTGCGTCCCGTTGCACGATGCAAACGGTGGCGTTCTGGGCGCCATAGAGGTAATCAATAAATTAGGCGCAGATTTTAGCGAGCAGGATGTTGAGCTGTTGACGGATATTGCGGGCATTGTTTCGATCGCCATCGAGAATGCGATGTTGCTTAAAGATGGCGACAAACAATTTCACAGCATACTGGAAGTTATGGCGGCCTCAATTGACGCGCGCGACACATTGACGGCAGGACATTCCACACGGGTAGCACAATTCGCTGATGAAATCGGACGGAAGTTAGGATTTACGGAAAATGATCTGGATGTGTTGCGCGTATCAGCACTCCTGCACGATTACGGGAAAATTGGCATTTATGACAGTGTGTTAAAGAAAAATGGCAGCCTGGATTCAGGTGAGTTTGCGCATATGAAACAACACGCGGCGATCACTCACGATATCCTCAGTAAGATATATCTTGCTCGAAAATATCGTGGTGTGCCGCTGATCGCGTCTTCACATCACGAGTATCTCAACGGTTCGGGTTACCCGAATGGATTGACGAGCAACGAAATCCCGTTCATGGCAAAAATTCTGACGGTGGCGGACGTATATGAAGCGTTGACTGCTGACCGACACTACCGGAAAGGAATGACATCGGAACAGGCGATGTTAATTCTGGAGGAGGGTGTAAACAGTAATAAGTTTGATGCCGGTGTCCTTGCCGCCTTGCAAGAATACCTCAAGCAAAGCAATACCGAAGCTATGGGGCGTTGCGAATAATTTTTCACTGCTAAGCAACGCGAGGTCATAAGTGAGGCCGATGTTTGGCTGCCCACGCTTGCGATCAAACTTGATTTCGCACTGCTATAATTTCCACATCGTTTTATATTGAGATCGTCATGACCGTCATCCGCCAGCAGGATTTCATCGACAGCATCGCCGATGCCTTGCAATTCATCTCGTATTATCACCCGGCAGATTTTATACATGCCCTGGCTGACGCCTACCGGACTGAACAGTCGCCTGCGGCGAAGGATGCGATGGCGCAGATTCTCACCAATTCGCGCATGTGCGCGGCGGGGCATCGCCCTATCTGTCAGGATACCGGCATCGTGGTGGCGTTTGTACGAGTCGGTATGTCAGTGCGCTGGGAGGCTGAGCTTGATATCGTCGGCATGGTCAACGCGGGCGTCCGCCTCGCCTATCTCAATCTTGATAATCTGCTGCGCGCCTCCATCGTTTCCGATCCGGCGGGCAAGCGTAAAAATACCGGGGATAACACACCTGCCGTGGTGCATGTCGAACTGGTTCAGGGTGACAAGGTCGAAGTGCGCATCGCGGCCAAGGGCGGCGGCTCGGAAAACAAGGCTGTGATGAAGATGCTCAATCCGGGCGATGACATTGTCGAATGGGTATTGCAGAGTGTGCAGGGCATGGGAGCGGGCTGGTGTCCGCCCGGCATGCTGGGAATAGGCATAGGCGGGACGGCGGAAAAGGCGGTGCTGCTGGCTAAGGAATCACTGATGGACGCGATGGATATGCATGAGCTGAAGGCACGCGGTGCGGCCAATCGCCTTGAACAATTGCGTATCGAGTTGTTCGACAAAATAAACGCCATGGGTATCGGTGCGCAGGGGCTGGGCGGTCTGACCACGGTGATGGATGTAAAAATACGCGATTATCCGACCCATGCAGCCTCCAAGCCCGTCGCGATTATTCCCAATTGTGCGGCAACGCGGCACATACACTTTGAGCTGGATGGCACGGGCAGGGCAGAATTTACGCCACCGAAACTGGAAGATTATCCTGATGTGCATTGGCATCCGGCGGAGGATGCGCGGCGGGTCAATCTGGAAACTATTACGCGTGAGCAAATTGCACAGTGGCAACCGGGCGAGACCGTGTTACTCTCCGGCAGGCTGTTGACGGGGCGTGATGCCGCGCACAAGCGGATTGCGGAAATACTGGCGCGCGGAGAAAAATTACCGGATGGCGTGGATTTTACCAACCGCTTCATTTATTATGTCGGGCCGGTTGATCCGGTGCAGGGTGAGGTGGTCGGGCCTGCAGGACCTACGACGGCGACGCGCATGGACAAGTTTACTGAAACCATGCTGGCGCAAACAGGGTTGATCGGTATGGTGGGCAAGGCCGAGCGCGGCAAATCTGCCATTGAATCCATCAAGAAGTACGGCGCGGTGTATTTGATTGCGATAGGCGGTGCAGCCTATCTGGTGTCCAAAGCCATACGCCGTGCAAGAGTGGTCGCCTTTGCCGATTTGGGCATGGAAGCGATCTACGAATTTGAAGTTGAGGATATGCCGGTGACGGTGGCGGTTGATACGCGAGGGCGTTCGGTGCATGACATCGGGCCGGCGGAATGGCGTAAACGCATTGGTGTGATACCTGTTGTAACTATTTAATTTTTAACGGCTTTGTGATTGCAAAGCCGGTGACGAATTGGCGGGTCTCCCCGCATTTCAGGGTAGTGAATCTGGTCAGGTCCGGAAGGAAGCAGCC
>JAUSLX010000026.1 GCA_030645775.1 Gallionella sp.
AAAAGCCGTTGAGAAATCAACGGCTTTTTAATTTCTCTAAAAATTCCCGATCCGGCCGCGCAACGATAGGCTACAAAAACCTGTCCAGCAGTTTGCGGCTATGGGCATCCAGTTGTTCCATGTCGCGTACCATGAACGAAACGCCATGGCTGTCGGTGATGAGCAGGGCGGCGGGGGGCAGACGGCGGATGTGATCCTCGGCCTTTAGTTGTAGTTCGGTTTCGCCGCGATCCGTCGTTATTTGCCAGGTGCTGGGTGTGGCGAAACTGGATACGTGGTTGATGCGCCGGATTTCTGGCGTGAACTCCCGATTGCTCAGTTCTTCTTCAAGCAGTGTGCGAATTTCCACAGATAAGTCAGCCAGATTTTCTATCCATGCCAGCTCATGGCCGTCACTGCCTGTCAGTGAGATGCCTTCTTCCGGTGCGGCGATGGGAAAGGCACGCACCGGGACGATGTCCTGATGGATATCGCCCTGGCTGGATGTGAACTCCAGTCGTCCCGCAGCGTTGCGCGTTAATTTGAAATTTGCGCAGCGATTCGTTTGCTCCCTCTCCCGCGTGCGGGAGAGGGTTGGGGAGAGGGAAGCGAGCATGGAGGGGTTCATTGTCGGAATTGCTCCTTAGCCATGCCCGTTAATTTGAAATTATTCACGCGCTCACCTTGTGATCAAGCTGGATGCTGCGGCTTGTGTCCGCATCATCCATATCCGTGTCCACGTTGCGCGCCTGAGCCTGATACAGACGGTAATACGCGCCTGCACTAGCCATCAGTTCATCGTGATTGCCTATTTCGACGATCTCGCCCTTGTCCATGACCACCAGACGGTTGGCCTTGTGCAGCGTGGACAGGCGGTGGGCGATAGCGATGGTGGTGCGGCCTTGTACCAGATTGTCCAGCGCCTTCTGGATTTCCTGTTCAGTCTCGGTATCGACCGAGGCGGTGGCTTCGTCAAGTATCAGAATGCGCGGGTCGATCAGCAGTGCGCGTGCGATGGAGATGCGCTGACGTTCACCGCCCGACAGACCCTGCCCGCGTTCGCCGACCAGCGAGTCGTAGCCGTGCGGCAGGCGCAGAATGAATTCATGCGCATGGGCGGCGCGGGCGGCAGCGACGATTTCCGGGCGTGTCGCAGCAGGCTTGCCGTAGGCGATGTTCTCCGCGATGCTGCCGAAGAACAGAAATGGCTCCTGCAATACCAGGCCGATATGACGGCGATAGTCGGCAACAGCCAGGGCGCGGATATTGATGCCATCCACGCTGATCGCACCCTCGCTGACATCATAAAAACGACACATCAGATTGACCAGTGTGCTCTTGCCTGAGCCGCTGTGACCGACCAGGCCTATCATTTCGCCAGGCTGTATGGTCAGGTTCAGCCCCTTGATCACGGCGCGGTTGCCATAGCGAAATCCGGCGTTGCGTATCTCGATTCGTCCGGTGATTTGGCCCGGATGAACCGGATTGACCGGCTCGGGTACGCTGGAAACGTGGTCGAGTATGTCGAAGATGCGCTTGGCTGCCGCCGCTGATTTTTGTGTGACGGAAACGATGCGGCTCATGGAGTCGAGGCGCGCATAGAAGCGGCTGATGTAAGCCAGAAACGCCAGTAGTACGCCGACGGTGATCTCGTTGTGCGAGACCAGCCAGATGCCGAACGCCCACACCACCAGCAGTCCGATCTCGGTCAGCAGGGAGACGCTGGGCGAGAACAGCGACCAGATTTTGTTGATGCGGTCATTGACCTCTAAATTGTGCTGGTTGGCGATGCGGAAGCGTTCCGCTTCGCGTCCTTCCTGAGCGAACGCTTTGACCACGCGGATACCGGGTATGGTGTCGGCCAGCACGTTGCTCACTTCCGACCAGACGCGATCAATCTTTTCAAAGCCGGTGCGCAGGCGGTCGCGCACGTTGTGTATCATCCAGGCGATAAAGGGCAGTGGCAGCAGGGTGACCAGCGCCAGCCAGGGGTTGATGGAGAAAAGAATCGCGGCTGTCATGGCGATCATCAGTACGTCGGTTGCAAAATCAAGCAGATGCAGTGACAAAAACACGCAGATGCGATCCGACTCCGAGCCGATGCGCGACATCAGGTCGCCGGTGCGTTTGCCGCCAAAATATTCCAGCGACAGGCGCAGCAGATGCTCATAGGTGATGGTGCGCAGATCGGCGCCTATGCGTTCGCTGACCAGCGCGAGGATGTAGGTTTTCGCCCAGCCCAGCCCCCAGGCCAGCAGCGCCGAGCCGAACAATCCGGCCAGCAGCCAGGCCACCAGGACGAAATCGATAGGCACGCCGTTCTGGTACGGGATCAGTATGTTGTCCATCAGCGGGATGGTGAGGTAAGGGGGGACCAGGGTGGCGGCAGTCGAGCCCAGCATCAGCAAAAATCCGCTCAGCAACTGCCAGCGGTAAGGGCGGGCAAAACGCCACAGGCGGAACAGCGTCCAGGTGGAAGGAGGTGCATTGATTGTGTCGCTACAGTGCGGACATTCCTGCTGGTCGTCGGGATAGGGTGTCAGGCAATCCGGGCAGCACTCCGGTGCTACGCGCTGTACAGCGATGCCTGTGAGAAAACCTGCAAGTTGCTGCTCGACCTGTTTGACGAAGCGCGTTGCCTGAATATTACGGGAGAGCGTGTAAAACCAGCAGTCCAGGCGTGCATCGCCATCAAACAGCTCGATACGCCCCACTCCGCCATGATCGTGTTGCTGAATGCGCAGCCCGTCACGATAGTCATATTCGCAGGCTTGCGCGTGTGGACTGGCCGCTTGCGGGATGTCAAAAGAAAGGAGTCGCTGCCCGGTAATCAGCAGCAAGCCCGGAGAAAAATTCAGATGCGTATCGAGATTGATCTCCAGCCACACCTGAACTTCTTCCCCGTCGGCCAGTCGTGACTGTACGCTGGCGCGCCATGCGTCCGGAAGTGATGTTTCGGAATGTGTCGGAGTGTTCACGGGCGGCGATATTACTACAATACAAGGCTCTGACAAGCGATTTTACGGGATGCTCTGGTACACTTAAACACTGCGGTAAACCAAATGGCTGCGGCCAGCGTTCACCCCTGCGTTTACCCGAATAGGTGTCGCGGGATATTCACCCTTTAATTCATCGGAAAGTGTTGATGGAGTTTCTCAAAATATTGCCTCTGCGTGGCCCGAACATCTGGACTTATCGCCCCGTGCTGGAGGTGTGGCTGGACATCGGTGTATTGGAAGATTCACCCTCCAATACGATCCCCGGATTTTATGAACGACTTACGGCCTGGCTGCCGACTCTGGTCGAACACCGCTGCGGCGTAGGTGAACGGGGCGGTTTCCTGTTGCGTTTGCGCGAGGGCACCTGGCCGGGACACATCCTGGAACACATCACCCTCGAACTGCAAAATCTGGCGGGTATGCAGAGCGGCTTCGGCAAGGCGCGCAGCACGTCGGTGCGCGGGGTTTATAAAGTCGTGGTGCGTTCGCGCAACGAACAGGTGAGTCGCGCCGCACTGCATGAGGCGCGCGAGCTGATTCTGGCGGCGATGCAAGACAAATCGTTTGACGTACCCGCGGCGGTGGCAAGGTTGCACGATATGGTGGACTCACTGTGTCTGGGGCCGAGTACGGCTTGCATCGTGGATGCGGCGACAGCACGGGGTATCCCGTCTATCCGCCTGACGGAAGGCAATCTGGTGCAGCTGGGCTATGGCGCACGTCAGCACCGCATCTGGACCGCAGAAACCGACCAGACCAGCGCCATTGCCGAGGGAATTTCCAGAGACAAGGATTTGACCAAAACCTTGTTGCAGGCGTGCGGCGTACCGGTTCCTGAAGGCCGCATCGCGGAGAGCCCGGCAGATGCCTGGGAGGCTGCAGAAGACATCGGCTTGCCGGTGGTCGTCAAACCTTCCGACGGCAATCACGGGCGTGGCGTATCCACCGAACTGATGACGCGCGAGGAAGTCGAGGCGGCGTTCAAGCTGGCCGACGAAGAGGGCAGCGAAGTCATCGTTGAGCGCTTTGTGCGTGGTAACGAGCACAGGCTGCTGGTGGTAGGCGGACGTCTGGCAGCAGCGGCGAGAGGCGAGTCGGCCTTTGTGTCGGGCAATGGTCGTTCGACCATTGCCGAACTGATAGACGCCCAGATTAATACTGATCCGCGTCGGGGCAGCAGCGAAGACTGCCCGCTGAACGTGATCCGCCTGGAAGACGATGCGGCAGTCAGGTTTGAAATCGCCCGGCAGGGTTACACGGCAGATTCAGTCCCGCCGGAAGGCAGGCAGGTGCTGATCCAGCGTAACGGCAATGTGGCGTTTGATGTGACCGAGCTGGTGCACCCCGAGGTGGCGGCAACGGTCTCGCTCGCTGCGCGCATCGTCGGGCTCGATATCGCCGGAGTGGATCTGGTGGCAGAGGATATTACGCGTCCGCTGGCGGAACAGGGCGGCGCCATAGTCGAAATCAATGCCGGTCCCGGCCTGCTGATGCATCTGAAGCCTGCGTCCGGCAAGGCGCAACCGGTCGGCGCGGCCATCGTGGAGAACTTGTTCCCCGATGTTGAAAACGGCCGCATCCCTGTGGTCGGTATTTGTGGTACGCATGGCAAAACGCAGGTTGCACGCATCGTGGCAAGATTGCTGAAGCTGTCTGGAAAATATGTCGGACTGGCCAGCAGTGAGGGGCTTTGTTTTGATAAACGTGTCGTGGATAAACGCAATGCTGCTACCTGGGCGGCGGCGCAAAAAGTATTGCTGAATCGTTCGGTAGAGGCCGCGGTAATTGAGAACAGTATCGCGACGATTTTGTCCGAGGGTCTGGGTTATGATCGCTGTCAGGTCGGCATCGTGACCAACATTGATCCGTCCAGCCATTTCGGCGAATATTATATTGAGACCACCGAGCAGGTATGCAATGTGCTGCGTACCCAGGTTGATGTCGTGCTTGCCGAGGGGGTAGCCGTGCTCAATGCGTCCGACCCGCTGGTGGCGCAGTTGGCCGAGTATTGCGATGGCGAGGTGATTTTCTTTTCCAGTAATGCGGCCTCGTCCGTTATTACAGAACATCTGGCGCAGGCGGGACGCGCCGTGTGTGTACGGGAGGGTGTCATCATACTGAGCACGGGCGCGCAGGAAATCGTCTTGTTCAAGTTGGCGTCAGTAACCATTACTGAGTCTGAACGTCAGCAACTGGATAATGTGCTGGCCGCTATTGCGGCGGCATGGGCACTGGGCATTTCTGTCGATCTTATTCGCGCAGGCATTGCAACATTTGAAGTGGAACGGGCTGATTCTTCGGCACGCTAAAACAAGGAAATTCCCGATGGAAGTGTCACGTATTCGCGCACTGCGCGGCCCCAACCTGTGGAGCAGGCATACTGCCATTGAGGCCATCGTGTCTTGTTCAGAGGCAGAATGCAGCATTGCCCAAGTCCGGGGTTTTGAGGCGCGTTTACGTGCGCATTTCCCGGAAATCGGCTTGTTGCAAGTGCCGGGGCATACTGAAGCCATTGCGATGGCGCATGTGCTGGAAGTGGCTGCGCTCGGCCTGCAGGCGCAGGCCGGATGTCCCGTTTCCTTCAGTCGCACGACAGCGACACAGGAAGCCGGTGTGTATCAGGTGGTATTTGAATATGTCGAGGAAGATGTCGGTCGGCTGGCTTTCAAGCTGGCACAAACGCTATGCCGTGCGGCTGCCGAAGATTTGCCTTTTGATCTTGCAGCCGCCCTGGCTGATCTGCGCGAGCTGGACGAAGACGTTCGTATGGGTCCCAGCACGGCTTCCATCGTTGAGGCGGCTGTGCAGCGTGGCTTTCCTTATCGTCGCCTGACCTCGGGCAGTCTGGTGCAGTTCGGCTGGGGCAGCAAACAGCGTCGTATTCAGGCCGCCGAGACGGATCGCAGCAGTGCCATTGCCGAGGCTATTGCGCAGGACAAGGAATTGACCAAGAGGTTGCTTGATGCAGCGGGGGTGCCGGTGCCACAGGGCAGGCCGGTGCGCGATGCGGCCGATGCCTGGCTTGCGATGTGCGAGATAGACGCCCCGGTGGTCGTCAAGCCCATGGATGGCAATCAGGGTAAGGGCGTGACGGTCAACATCGACTCACGCGATCATTTGAACATCGCCTATGCGGCCGCCGCTGAAATCAGTTCGGAGGTATTGGTCGAGCGGTTTATTCCCGGCAGCGATTTTCGTATGCTGGTGGTGGGCAATCAACTGGTGGCCGCCGCCCGCCGCGAACCACCCATGGTGATCGGGGACGGCGTGCACAGCGTGCGCGAACTGGTCGAGCAGGTAAACAGCGATCCCAGGCGCGGCGACGGGCATGCCACCTCGTTGACCAAAATGCGTATCGACAGCATTGCACTGGCCAGACTGGAAGTACAGGGTTACACGGCTGACTCGATTCCGGACAAGGGCAAGTGCGTGGTGTTGCGCAATAACGCCAATCTCAGCACGGGCGGCACGGCTACGGATGTCACCGAGGATGTGCACCCGGAACTGGCGGCCAGCGCGGTCGCGGCGGCGAAAATGATAGGCCTGGATATTTGCGGCGTGGATGTGGTGTGTGACAGTGTGCTGCGTCCGATGGAAGAGCAGGGCGGTGGGATCGTCGAAGTCAATGCGGCACCCGGTTTACGCATGCACTTGCAGCCTTCGTTCGGCAAGGGGCGGAATGTGGGCGAGGCGATTGTAGCCTCGATGTTTGCTGCCGGCGAAAATGGACGTATCCCGCTGGTGGCTGTCGCAGGTACCAACGGCAAAACCACCACGGTGCGATTGATCGCGCATATTCTGGGTTGCCAGGGCTTGCGTGTCGGCATGACCAATTCGGATGGGGTTTACATTCAGGGGAAACGCATAGATACCGGAGATTGCAGCGGCCCCAAGAGCGCACGCAATGTGTTGATGCATCCCGATGTGGATGCGGCGGTATTCGAGACGGCGCGCGGCGGCGTGTTGCGCGAGGGACTGGCGTTTGACCGTTGCAATGTGGCGGTCGTCACCAATATCGGTATGGGCGACCATCTGGGTCTGAATTACATCAGCACAGTGGAAGACTTGAGCGTGGTGAAACGGGTCGTGGTACAGAACGTCGCTGCGGACGGCGTAGCCGTGCTCAATGCGGCCGACCCCATGTCAGCCGGTATGGCGGCTGCCTGTCCGGGCTCGGTCACATTTTTCGCGAAGGATCGTTACCATCCGGTGATGGCGGCGCACCGGGCGCAAGGTCGGCGCGTAGTGTATGTCGATGGCGCTCAGATCGTGGCGAGCGAAAACAAGACTGAGCAGCGCGTCGAGTTGAGCCTGATTCCCATTACGCGCAACGGCACGATAGGTTTTCAGATCGAAAATGCCATGGCCGCCATCGCCGCCGTCTGGGCGCTGAATGTGGATTGGGACACGATACGCAGCGGACTGGCCGGCTTTGTGAACGATGCACAGACCGCCCCCGGCCGTTTCAATTTCTTCGATTATCGCGGTGCTGCCGTCATCGCCGATTACGGTCACAATCCCGATGCGATACTCGCGCTGATTCCGGCCATTGAGAGTATCGCGGCGAACAGGCGTCTGGTCGTGATCAGCGGCGCGGGAGACCGGCGCGATGAGGATATCCGCCGGCAAACCGAGATGCTGGGCGATGTGTTTGACGAGGTCATCCTGTATCAGGATCAGTGTCAGCGCGGTCGCGAGGAAGGCGAAGTGCTGGCGCTGCTCAGACAAGGTCTGGTAAAAGCTGCCCGCACAACCCGGATAGACGAAATCACCGGTGAGTTTCTGGCTATTGATGCCGCCTTGTCGCGCCTGAAGGCGGGAGATTTGTGTTTGATCCTGATCGATCAGGTTGACGAAGCGCTGGCACATATCGCGAAACGGATAGCAGAAGCCAGATGAAACTGATTCAGTCACGCGACAATCCTTTCTTCAAGGAGCTTGTCAGGCTGAGCGGCTCGGCGCGTAACCGGGGCCGGGCCGGGCAGACCCTGCTCGACGGCGCGCATTTGCTGGCAGCGTATCTCGATGCAGGTCATCAGCCGCGCCATATTTTACTGAACGCGGCCGCATTGCAGGATGGCGAAATTGCCGGCTTGCTGGCGCGGATCAACGATGTGCCGGTCTCGCAGTTGGATGACAAGTTGTATGCTCAGCTCAGCGAGCTGAAAACCCCGACGGGCATCCTCGCGCTGATAGACCTGCCGCAAGCGTCACTTGCGCCCGCGCGCTTCGCGCTGTTGCTGGAAAATATACAAGACCCCGGCAATCTGGGATCGATGTTGCGTTCTGCGGGGGCGGCCGGTTGCGATACGGTGTATCTGTCGCCCGCTTGCGCCGATGCCTGGTCGCCGAAAGTGCTGCGCGCCGCGATGGGCGGACATTTCTGCCTGAACATCCACGAGCAACAGGATTTGTTGACTGTCGCTCAGGCATTTTCCGGGATGCGGCTGGCCACCACGCTGCACGCTGCACACAGTCTTTACGAGTGTGATCTGTCGGGCAATATCGCCTTCATGATGGGCAACGAAGGTGCAGGTTTGTCCGACGCGTTGCTGGCGTGCGCTACCCACAAAATCACTATCACCATGCCGGGTAAGGTCGAGTCGCTGAATGCGGCGGCCGCCACCGCGATTTGTCTGTTTGAAGCGGTGCGCCAGCGACTGACTATTCGGGATTGAATTTGCGGTGTTTATTCGGTCAATACTGAGATTGCCGTGCACAGTTTCAAGGCTTTGATGCGATTCAGACATTGGGCGTATAATGCGTCGGTTTTAGCTGACTCAGCCCGACTATCGTAAAGAGAATAGATCATTGAATAACATCAGTTTTGCAGACTTGAATCTGGCGCCTGAAATCCTCAGAGCACTCACCGAATCCGGTTATACCGTCCCTACACCGATACAGGCGCAAGCCATTCCGCTGGTGCTGGAAGGATGTGATCTGATGGCCGGGGCGCAAACCGGAACCGGCAAGACGGCGGCTTTTGCGTTGCCGATGCTGCAGAAATTACTGCCGCTCGCCACTCCGAGCCCGTCGCCGGCACGTCATCCGGTGCGTGCGCTGATACTGGTCCCGACCCGCGAGCTGGCGATTCAGGTGGAAGCCAGTGTGAAAGCCTATGCGAAACACAGTCATTTGCGCTCGCTTGTGGTGTTTGGCGGGGTGGATATCAAGACGCAAACGCCGCATCTGCGAACCGGGGTGGAAATACTGGTCGCGACGCCAGGCCGTCTGCTGGATCACATCGAGCAGAAGACCGTACAGCTGAATCAGGTGCAAATGCTGGTGCTGGACGAAGCGGATCGCATGCTGGATATGGGCTTCATGCCCGATTTGAAGCGCATTCTCGCCCTGTTGCCCAAGCAACGCCAGAACCTGATGTTCTCGGCTACTTTTTCAAATGAAATCAAGCGATTGTCGGAAGACTTTCTGGTTAATCCTAAACTCATTGAAGTCGCGCGCAGCAATGCCACCGCCGAAAACGTCACACAAAAAGTGTATCTGGTCGGACACGCAGAAAAACATGCGCTGCTCGCGCAATTGTTGCGCGGCAGTGATGCCAAACAAGCACTGGTGTTTACCAAAACCAAGCTGACTGCCAGCCGCATCGCGCGTCAGTTGCATCGCGAAGGCTTCGCTGCCGATGCGATTCATGGCGATAAGACCCAGTTGGAACGCATGCAGGCACTGGATGCTTTCAAGCAAGGCAAGATTACCGTGCTGATTGCGACCGATGTGGCCGCTCGCGGACTGGATATTGACCAGCTGCCCATGGTGATCAACTACGAGATACCCAGTGCGGCGGAAGATTATGTACACCGCATAGGCCGTACCGGCCGCGCCGGGGCTTCAGGCAGTGCGATTTCACTGGTTGCGCCGGAAGAGGAAAAATATCTGTTTGAAATTGAAAAACTGATCAAATGTCAGATCCAACGTGCGACACCGCTGCCGACTCGCCCCGTTGAGCGTGCACCGCAGGCTGAACATCATGTACGCATTCGTGCGCCGCACACCAGTGTTACGAAAAAACCCGTCCACGATGCGTGGTTTAACAAACCTTATGAACCCTCTGCCAGTACACGGGTGGTTGCGCCGCCGCCCGATCTGCCGAGCAAGCCGAAAAGCCCGCTGCCAGCCTTGTTTATGCGCCGTAAGGTCAGTCCATCCGATGCGGAAGATTGATTCCTTTGGCGTGCTGCCGCTTTTGCAGGATGGCTTGAAGCGGCTTGGCTGTTTTTTGCTTGCAACACTCCTTGCCGCGTCACTGACCGCCTGTAATACCGTACCCAAGCCCGTCATTCCGGATGCGCCCGTTGCAGCGCGGCCAGCACCGAAAATTGCGCTGGTACTGGGGGGCGGCGGGACGCGCGGTTTTGCCCATGTTGGTGTCATCAAGGCTTTGGAAGTGCAGGGCATCTTCCCGGACATCATCGTCGGCACCAGTGTCGGTTCGGCGATAGGCGCACTGTATGCCGCGGGTTACAGTGGTTTCCAGTTGCAGGAGATGTCCATCCCGATGAAGGAAGAGCGGGTGATAGACTGGTCCTGGCCCAATCGCGGCCTGTTTACCGGCAAACCCTTGCAGACTTTCATCAATCAGGCCGTAAAACAGGCTCCGCTGGAAAAGCTGCGCCGCACTTTTGCGGTAGTCGCCACGGATCTGGCCAGCGGTGAAAAAGTTGTTTTTCGCACCGGTAACACGGGCATGGCTGTCAGCGCGTCCTGCGCGGTACCCGGCGTGTTTCAACCTGTCGTCATCAACGGTCGCAGCTATGTAGATGGGGGACTGGTCAGACCCGTGCCTGTCTCTGATGCGCGTACGCTGGGTGCCGATTTCGTGATTGCCGTGAATATCTCCCATTTGCCGCAAAACAATAAAACGGATACCACGGTGGAAGTGCTGATGCAAACCTTTGACATCATGAGTCAGACCATCAATCGCTACGAATTATTGAATGCCGATGTGGTGATACGTCCCGTCACCAGAGCGATCGCCCAGAGCAATCTGGATGACAGACACCTTGCGATACTGGAAGGCGAAAAAGCCGTAGCCGCCATCCTGCCTGAACTTAAAGCCAAACTGGAAAAATTGCGCAGGGAACGCTGAGAGATCGGGCTGGCCTGGCAGGGAGACGCGCAACCGCAAAGGGTCAGCGTACGATCTTATTCGTTTCGTGAGCAGACCGGATCGATGTCCCCGGCGATTTCTGCGTACATAGCCTGTCCCATGTAGTGACTTCCGCTTCAAGCAAGAGTTGCACGGTAAATTCCAGTGCCGATGCCAGATGGGTTTCGGCTGCCGGGGAGGGTAATTCACCCAGTTCGAATCGTTCACCGCGGATACACAGGACGTAGGCATCGGGTGCGGGCTGCCGATGGAACTGCTCATACACCTTGAGCAAGGCCTCGGGTGGCAGTGCATGGCTGTAGAGCAGCGCTTCGTTACTCGTTTGCGCGCGATAAAAGGAAAATGGCGCCGGCGTATCCATCCCTGCGTCGATGAACAGCACCAGCTTCCTGTCCTTCATGTCCATCGCATGTTCGATCTGCAACTGAAAGTCTTCCAGCAGTTCGAAC
>JAUSLX010000043.1 GCA_030645775.1 Gallionella sp.
ACAAAAGCGTAAGGTTCATGGGTGGCAACCCGGCGGCGAATCTGCGCCACCGCCACCAAACATTATTTGAAGAAAGCAATCATGGAACAGACTAAACAAGCGACGATACTGGTGGTGGACGATGACGAGTTCAACCTCAAGCTGCTGAATAAAATGCTTGAGGTTGAAGGTCACGCGGTGCGCACTGCGGCCAGCGGCGAAGAAGCCTTGGTTTCAGTGGCGGAACAACTGCCCGATCTTGTTCTGCTCGATGTCATGATGCCCGGCATGGATGGTTTCGAAGTGGCGCGACGGCTCAAGGCAGATGCCCGTACCCGTCCCGTCCCCATCATCATGGTCACGGCACTGGAGGATCAGGAATCGCGCCTCAAGGGGCTGGAGGCGGGGGCGAATGAATTCCTCTCCAAACCGGTGAATCGCACCGAATTGCAGATGCGGGTGAAGAACCTGCTCAAGGTGAAGGATTACCAGGATTTCCTCGCCGATCACAACCGTATTTTGGAAGAACAGGTGGGCGAGCGCACTGCGGCCCTAAACCACGCCAACCGCGCGCTGGCCGCGCTGAGTGCGGTGAACCGCACGCTGGTGCATGCCACCGACGAGAATGAATTGTTGCACTCGATTTGTCAGGCCATCGTCGAGCAGCGCGGTTATCGGCTGGCCTGGGTGGGTTATGTGCAGCATGACGCAGGCAAGTCCATCAAACTCATGGCGAGTGCCGGCCATGACGAAGGTTATCTGGATGCCTTGCAGCTCACCTGGGCAGAGGAAGAGCGCGGCATGGGACCAAGCGGATGCGCCGTGCGCAGCGGTACCCCGCAACTATGCCAGGACATGACCCGCGACCCGAATTTTGCGCCGTGGCGCGATGCAGCACTCAAGCGCGGCTATACGGCCAGCATCGCGCTGCCGCTGACCAATGAGAATAACGCGGTATTCGGCATCCTCAATGTGTATGCCGGAGAAGTGAATGCCTTCAGCCCCGCCGAAGTCGATCTGCTGGAAGAAATGGCCGGAGATTTGGCGTTCGGCGTACACACCCTGCATACCCGCCACGAACGCGATCTCGCCCTGGTAAAAAATCAGGAGCAGCTGGCGCAACTGCAAGACAGCCTAGAAGATACGGTGAAGGCCATCGCCACCATTGTCGAAATGCGTGATCCTTATACCGCAGGACATCAAGTCAGAGTGGCCGATCTGGCTGCGGCGATTGCCAAACAAATAGGGCTGCCCGATGAACAGATAAATGCCATCCATCTTGCCGGCATAGTGCATGACGTGGGCAAAATTCAGATTCCGGCAGAGATCCTCAGCAAGCCGGGCAAGATCAACGATATCGAGTTCAGTCTGATCAAAGCCCATGCACAATCGGGTTATGACATTCTGAAGGACATCGACTTTCCTTGGCCGATCGCGCAGATGATATTGCAACACCATGAACGGCTGGATGGTTCCGGCTATCCGCAAGGGCTCAAGGGCGATGCCATCCTGCTCGAAGCGCGCATCCTGAGCGTGGCGGACGTGGTCGAGGCGATGTCGTCGCATCGTCCTTACCGCCCCGGCTTGGGCATCGAAGCCGCGCTGTCCGAAATCACCCGGCAGCGCGGTGTCTATTTCGACCCGCAGGTGGTGGATGCGTGTGTGACGCTATTTCGCGAGCAGCATTACAGCTTCAAGTAGGTGCTAATCCGTTCGCACAAAACTATAGGATTACGAAAATGAAACTCGATACCAAAGTAACTACCTTTTCCATTGTAATGACGGTGGCCATGATCATTGTCATCGTGGTGGTCAGCTTCTTGTCGTTTCGTCAGTTTACCATCTCGACCGAACGCGAGCATATCGCCTCGATTGCCGAAATTGTCGGCATCAGCTTGAGTGAATCGATGCTGCACAATTCGGTTGAGAATCGCGACGACTTTCTCGGTCATCTCGCTGCGGTTGAGGGCTTGCGTGCGGCAAGGGTGGTTCGCGCCGACAGCGTCTCGAAACAGTTTGGCAAGGGGTTGAAGATCGAGCAGTTCAGCGACGGTATTGATGCGCGGGTGATGCGCGATGGTCGGCCTTATTATGAATTGATGGAAGAAAATAACAGCCTGGTTTTTCGCGGCACGCTGCCCTATGTGGCTACCCGTTCGGGACATATCAACTGCCTGCAATGCCACAACGTGGCGGAAGGGACGGTGCTGGGCGCGATCACGATTTCAATGTCGATGAGCGAGATGTTGCGCAGCGCCTACGTAACTTCTTCTGTTATGGTACTGGCAATTGTGTTTTTTATGCTGGTGATGTTGTGGTTCTTCCGTCGCCTGGTCAAGCCGGTGATTACCACCGCGCATGATGTGCAGGAAACGGTGGAACGTGCCATTCAGGGCGACTTTCATGCCAATATAGAACGTCGCACCAATGATGAGATTGGTCAGGTGGCGGTGGATTTGAACAGCCTGCTCAAGTTCATCCATGATGGCTTGAATACCATTAGTCAGGATGTCGCGCAGCTGTTGCAACAAACCCCCGCCCATGAGCATGAGAATCTGCTCAATTCCACTATCAATCGCGTGGCCGGGTTGATCGATGCGGCGCATTTCAAACAGGCCATCGAAGAGGACGAAACCAAGCCGGAAATTTACCGGCGGCTGTCATCGGTTTTGCAGGAACGTTTTGCCGTCAATAATTTTTCTGTCTATGAAGTCGTACCGGGCAGCAATCGTATGACCACCTTGATGGTGGACGGGGAGGCGGACGCGCCTTGTCGCTGGTGCGATCCGCAGATTCTGGTACACGCCGAAAGCTGCCGCGCCCGGCGTACCGGACATACCATCAATTCGATCAACTCTCCCGGCATCTGCTACGCCTTTGCCCCCGATGCGCCGGATCGCGTGCATGTATGTATTCCGATCATTCAATCCGGCGCGGTGGGCAGTGTATTGCAACTGGTGGTGAATAAAGACGAGGCCGCAAGGGTGCATGAATTCCTGCCTTACCTGAATGTGTATTTGCGCGAGGCCGCGCCGGTCATTGAGGCAAAGCGCCTGATGGACACGTTGCGCGCCTCCAATCTGACTGATGCGATGACCGGCCTGCATAACCGCCGTTTTCTGGAAGAGTTTGCCGAGACGCTGGTGTCCTCCAATCAGCGCCGCAAGAGCCAGTTGTCTATCCTGATGCTCGACCTGGATTACTTCAAGATGGTGAATGACACTTACGGTCATGATGCCGGTGACCTGGTGCTCAAGGCGCTGGCTAAGACCATGCAGGCCTCGGTGCGTGCCTCCGATCTGGTGATACGTTATGGTGGCGAAGAGTTTCTCATCATCATGCAGGATACTGGCGGGGAAGCGGCTGAACGAGTCGCCGAGAAGATTCGTGCCGATGTTGAAGGCATGAAAGTGCAGCTGCCCGGTGCGGTGCTGCAAAAAACCATTTCTATCGGTATCGCCGAGTTTCCGCTGGACAGCGATACTTTCTGGCAGGCCGTCAAGTACGCAGACGTGGCGATGTACAACGCCAAGGAAGCAGGGCGCAACCGCGTAGTGCGTTTCCGCCCGGAGATGTGGAAGGACGAGGCGAAATACTGAGGCGGGTAAGGAAACGCTGATTAAATCGTCATACCTTCAGCCCATGCCTTTAGCCGCGAGGTACGTGGCGGGAGGTGCGTGGCAGAATGCCGTCTTTGCGAGGCCGAAGGCCGCGGCAATCCAGTCAGATTAGGCAAAACCTCTGGATTAATGCTTCGCGTTGCTCGCAATGACGGGTAAATACATCAGCATCTCCTTAGCCTTCGCGCCCGATGCCGTAATACTCGAATCCCAGCGTTTTCATGTCGGCAGGCTCAAACAGGTTACGCCCGTCAAAGATGACCGGCTGTTTCAGGCGCGCCTTGATGATGCTGAAATCCGGGCTTTTGAAGGCTTTCCATTCGGTGACGATAATCAGCGCATCGGCCTCATGCAGGGCTTCCTTGGCATTGACGGCATAGCGCAAATCGGCACGCTCGCCGTATATATGTTGCGTTTCTTTCATGGCTGCCGGATCAAAGGCAGTGACGCTTGCCCCCAATGCCCATAAACCTTCCATAATCACGCGGCTGCTGGCTTCGCGCATGTCATCCGTGCCGGGCTTGAAGGCCAGGCCCCACAGGGCGAAGTGCTTGCCCTTGAGGTCAGTGCCAAAGCGCCGGGTGATTTTTTGCAGCAGTACATATTTCTGCGCGTTATTGACTTGCTCGACAGCTTCCAGCACTTTCGATGGCAAGCCGTATTCTGCGCTGGTGCGTTGCAGGGCGCGCACGTCCTTGGGGAAGCAGGAACCGCCGTAGCCGCAACCCGCATACAAAAAACTGTAGCCGATGCGCTGGTCGGAACCGATGCCCTTGCGCACATGCTCGATGTCCGCGCCGACGCGTTCAGCCAGATTGGCCAGTTCGTTCATGAACGAGATGCGCGTGGCCAGCATCGCGTTGGCCGCATATTTGGTCAGTTCGGCGGAGCGGATATCCATCACCATTAGACGTTCGTGATTGCGCTGGAAGGGCGCGTACATTTCCTTCATGATCTTGATGGCGGCTTCGTCCTCGGCGCCGATCACGATGCGGTCCGGGCGGTTGAAGTCGTCGATTGCCGCGCCTTCCTTGAGGAATTCAGGATTGGATACCATGCTGAAGGTCGTCGTGAGGCCGCGTGCGTTCAACTCTTCCTGCATGGCTTGCCTGACCTTGTCAGCCGTGCCGACAGGGACGGTCGATTTGTCCACGATCACTTTGTACTCGCTCATGTGGCGGGCAATGCTGCGCGCAGCGGCGATCACGTATTGCAGGTCGGCCGAACCGTCCTCGCCGGAAGGCGTGCCTACTGCGATCATCTGCACTAGGCCGTGCGCAACGCTTTCAGCAATATCGGTGGTGAAGCGCAAACGGCCCGCCGCGATATTGCGCTTGATGACATCGTCCAGCCCGGGTTCATAGATGGGCACGCCGCCGTTGTTGAGAAGCTCGATCTTGCGCGGGTCTATATCCAGACACATCACGTCATTGCCCAAATCCGCCAGGCATGCGCCCGACACCAAACCGACATATCCGGAACCAATTACAGTGATTTTCATTGCAGGAAACTTTCAAGAAACGAGGTGCGCATTATGCCGCAGAACGGCAAATGCGTCAGTGTATGGATACTGACAATTTTGATTTTGCAATTCATTGCATGCAATGAAAGGGCGACATGATGCATCTGCAGCGAGTCAGCCTGATAACGAAAATGGTTTATTTGAAATAATATCCCGATAAAAAAGTTAATTTGAGGTTGACCGATTTAGGCATCATCTATATGATGCGCACCTCTTCATTCCCTGATAGCTCAGCCGGTAGAGCGACGGACTGTTAATCCGCAGGTCCCTGGTTCGAATCCAGGTCGGGGAGCCAGACAGATAAAGCCTTGCAGCGATGCAAGGCTTTTTTCTATTGTGCTTGGGGTTGCGCCGGGGTTACGTGCTTTGCCACGCTCAATTCTACTCATGTAACTCCTCGCGTAACCACACTTATCGGCAAACGCTTCTTGCGATATTCCCCTATCCGGCAGGCCACCGCGTTCGCCTTGGGCCAAATTTTGGGGCGTGCAGGTTTTCGGTCGGGCGAAGGGGGCAGGGTGGCGAAAAACTGAAAACCTGAATTTCTGAAAAGCTGACCGTGCTGGCGTCGATGCGACGGGTGAGTTGAGTGTCTTAGTATTTTCCAATTCAGAAATGAGTCTGAACGAAGGGTTCTGAATCTGAGTAATTGACCTTATTCGGATTCGGTCTGACTTGTAGTTGCTTCTTCGCTTTGCCTTGCTGACTTTGTTTA
>JAUSLX010000044.1 GCA_030645775.1 Gallionella sp.
GCTCGCCCAGCTTATCGAGGTCTTCTACAAAGCCCGCCAACTTGTCATAAAGCTCTGCACCGCGAGTGGCAATTTCCTGCGCGTTACGATTCTGTTGCTCCTGTCGCCACAGATGCGCCACGGTGCGCACCACAAACAACAAGGTGCTCGGGCTGACCAGCAAGACATTCTTCTTCCAGGCATCCTGCCACAGCTCGCTGTCATGCGAGATGGCCAGCATGAAGGCGGGCTCCACCGGAATGAACATCAGCACGAAGTCGAGCGATTTCAGGTCATAAAGTTGCTGATAGTTTTTCCCGGATAAATCCCTGATGTGGGCGCGCACTGAATCCAGATGGCGTTTCATCGCGGCATCGCGCTGATGATCGGTCTCGGCATTGGCGTGCTCTTCATACGCATTCAGCGACACCTTGGCATCCACGATCAGATGCTTGTCTTCCGGCAGATGAACCACCACGTCCGGCTGGGCACGCGTGCCATCCGCGCGGGTGTGACTTTCCTGCACGTCATATTCATGGCCGCGACGCAAACCGGAAGCCTCCAGCACGCGTTCCAAAATCAGCTCTCCCCAGTTGCCCTGTGTCTTGGTCTGACCCTTGAGCGCAGAAGTTAAATTGTGCGCATCCTTTGACAGCTGATTATTGAGCGACATCAGTTGCTTGACCTGCTCGGCCAGTGCTGATCGATCCTTGCCTTCCTGAACATAGACTTTTTGTACTTCGCCCTGAAACTCGCTGATCTTGACCTTGAGCGGCTCCAGCAACTGGTTGATGTTGGTCTGGTTCTGCTCGGTAAAGCGTTTGCTTTTATCTTCCAGTATTTCGCTGGCCAGCATCTTGAAGCGGGTGGCGAGTTGCTCTTCGGCATTGCTCAGTAACTGCAATTTCTCACCCGTTTGCGTGCGTTCTGATTCCAGCAGGGTGTTCAGTTCGGCAAGCTGCGTACTCAGACGTTGCTGCTCTGCGATAAGTTGGTCACGCAGCGTGGCTAGCCCTTCTTTTTCATGCTGAAGTTTGACTAATTGCTCGGACTGGCCGGCAACAGTCGATTCAGCTGCGCCCAGTTTTTCACGCAAATTCCCGAAATCAAGCTCGAGTTTCTGCAAGCCGCTTTCCGTTTCAGACAGCTCTGCTGTCAGACGCGTCACCGTTTCCTGTGTGGCACTCAAGCGTTCAGTAAATCGTGCCGATTCAACGCTGTTTTCAACGGCTGCCTGCCGCACGGCAGAGGCCATACGTTCACGCAAAATCAGCCAGATAACCGCCGCACCTGTTAACAGGCCGACAAAAAGAGCGACAATAATGTAAGCAGTCTGTTCCATGTATATGGGCTACGCCTTGTTGTAAATTGCCACACCGACGCGATCGATATGCGCGATCAATTCGCCACTTCAAACCGATTTTAATCGGTTGCATATTTCAACCAATCCACCCGGCAGTTTTTACTTTATGCCGCCAGTTGTTGCAACGGGAACTGCACATCAATCTCATTCCACGGTACAAACACCTTACCGTCCTCGTCTTTTTCAATCACTAGCCATTCGGCAAGTGCAGTGACATCTTGATGCACGTTGCGATAATGCCGATGCAGTCGTTTAGCCAGCGCGTAAATGCTTTGCGCGCCCGTCGCCTTCAGCACTTCCACCAATTCCCAGCGTTTAGGGGTAAAAACCTCACTCATTTGCGTAATACGCGTAAAGCTAAGTTCGCACATAGGCTCAACGTCCTCGCCCGCATCAATTTTGCGTGCATGCTCCAGCAATCGCCCCCTCATGACGGCTTCCGGTTCACCCACAATAATATTCAGTTTCATTATTTCCCGCTCCTTTCAACATCATGCCAAAAATCGGTCAGCATGCTTGTCAAGCTCACAAACTGATATGGCAATTCCAAAGCGCCCGAGTGGCGATGATCGCCCTTGCCGCGCTCGTTGTCGTAGCCCACCACACGCACCCCGGCCACCACATAGACCAGGCGGTATTTGAACCGATGTAATGATGGCTCAATCGGGATAGGTACGCGCCAAATAACGATCTCAACAAGACCGTCGGCATATTGGCGTTTGCTGCGTTGTACAAGTTCGGCATCCATGCCGCGCATCATACTACACACATAGGGTTTTCAATACCCCTGATTAATTTGCTGACACGAGATTTCATATCCACTTTCGCCGCAATGCAAAACGCCACCCGATATA
>JAUSLX010000050.1 GCA_030645775.1 Gallionella sp.
CGCTACGCCTGGATCAAGGCACGCGTCATTGCGCCCGCCACCCATGCCAGCGTAGTCGAATTAAAGCAGCTGTATCAGCCTTTCGTATTCCGCAAATACCTCGATTTCGGTGCGATTGATTCGATGCGCAAACTGCATGCGCAAATTCGTCAGGAAGTGCAACGGCGCGACCGTCTGGGCAATATCAAACTGGGGCCAGGCGGCATCCGGGAAATCGAATTCACCGCCCAGGTGTTTCAGCTGATACGTGGCGGCCAGGATGCCAGACTGCGCATCCTGGCCACCCGTCAGGTGCTCAAACAACTGGCTGAAAACGGACAATTATCAACCGGCGTTGTGGCTGATCTGGATGCAGCCTATGTCTTTTTGCGTAATCTGGAACACCGATTGCAATATCTGGATGACCAGCAAACTCAGGAATTGCCGGAAAAGGAAGAAGACCGGCAGATCATTGCCTGTGCCATGGGCTATGCCGATTATGCCGCGCTGCTGCAAGTGCTTGATCGTCATCGCGCGCTGGTCAGCCAACAATTCGAGCAAATTTTCGGTGAAACCGCGCAAGAGCAAAATAACGCACAACTCTGGCGCGAAGATATCAGCGCCGGCGAATTGACCCAGGGTCTGGAAAGGCTGGCTTATCGCGCCGCGCCGGACAGTGCACAGCACCTGTTGCAAATGCGCGGCAGTTCACGTTACCGGCAATTATCCAATCTGGGGCGGCAACGTCTGGACCAGCTGATCCCGCAATTCATTACCCTGAGCGCACAATACAGCGATCCCGATGCCACTCTGTCACGCATGCTGGCCTTGCTGGAGGCGATCAGTCGCCGCGCCTCCTATCTGGCCTTCCTTGCCGAATACCCGCAAGCGTTGCAGCGCCTGATCCGGCTGGTTTCATCCAGCAGTTGGGCGGCCGGCTACCTGGCGCAACATCCGGCGCTGTTCGACGAATTGCTGGATGCACGCGAACTGTATCAGCCGCCGCAGTGGCCGCAAATCGAACTGGATATGCAGGCGCGACTTGGCGAGCACGCAAACGATGGCGAACGACAACTGGAAGTGCTGCATCATGTCCAGCAGGAGCAGATTTTTCACTTGCTGGCGATGGATTTGCAAGGCCTGCTGCCGCTGGAGAAACTCAGCGACCATTTAAGCGAACTGGCTGATCTGATCCTGCGCCATGTGTTGACGTTAGCCTGGGCGGGAGCGCGCAAACGGCACTGTGCTGAGCCCAGCTTCGCCATCATCAGTTATGGAAAACTAGGCGGCAAGGAGATGGGCTACGCCTCCGACATCGACATGATTTTCCTGTATGACGACGACCATGCGGACGCGCAGGAAAACTATGCCAGGCTGGGAATGCGCATCAATTCCATGCTGGGCAGCTACACCGCATCGGGGCGTTTGTATGAAACCGATTTACGCCTGCGACCGAACGGCGCGAGTGGCCTCCTGGTGAGTTCCGTCGCGGCATTTGCCGAATATCAGCAAGCCGAAGCCTGGGTGTGGGAGCATCAGGCATTGACCCGCGCCCGCTTCAGTGCGGGCGACAGCCGGGTGGGCGCGGAATTTGAGTGCATACGCCGTCAGGTGCTCAGTCTGCCGCGTGACATCGAAAAATTACGCGCTGAAATTCTCTCCATGCGACAGAGAATGCACGATGGGCATCCCAACCACAGCGACTTGTTCGACATCAAACACGACCGTGGCGGCATGGTGGACATCGAATTCATGGTGCAATACCTGGTGCTCGCCCACGCGCACACCTGTCCGCAACTTGCCGCCAATGACGGCAATCTGGCCCTGCTGAAAATGGCAGCTGAATTCGGCCTGATCGATGCGGAACTTGCCGGGCAGGTTCGCGATTTGTACCGCACCCTGCGCCAGACTCAGCATCGCATGCGGCTCAACGATGTTACCCCCTGCCGCCTCGCGCCTGGCGAGATCGACATCAGCGCCAGCGTGCAACTATGGGCGGAACTGTTCGAGCTCCCCGCCCGTTGATATAAGGGTGCAGGCGCGTGTTTCTATCCTGGATTGGATTACGCCAGCAGGCGTGTACGCAGTCTGCCCAGCAGGCGCGCAGGCAGCAAGGCGTGAAAATCCAGCGGGGGCAATTCCATGGCATCCAGCGTGTTTTTCACCAGCAGGCCCAGCTCGGTGTCACCCTCCATGAGCAGGCGGCGACTGAAAAACAGGGTGTCCGGGTCTTCCTTGCGCAAGGCCAGCAGAAAGAAATCCTGGGCGCTGGCACTGAGGGTGAGATCGGGCTGCGCGACGGCATGGCGTGCGAGC
>JAUSLX010000119.1 GCA_030645775.1 Gallionella sp.
TGCGCAGGGAACGGGCGCTCTGGCGATATTCGCCTTCCAGGTCCTTGAGTTCGAGTTTGAGCAACTCGATTTCGTAGTTCAGCGCGGCGGCACGCTGCGAGCCACCCTCATTGGTTTTCAAATGCTGCTTGAGCTCAGTCGAGCTGATACCGAGTCTGTCATTCAACTCAGTCATCTTGATTTCAGTTCGGGAATACTTATCGGCGAGTGCCCTCACCTCGACATCCATGATTTCGTCAATTTTGCCGTGGCTGTTGTGCTCGAAACCGATAGCCCAGCTCACCAGCGTGGTGACTACCACGGCGATCAGCACGCCGGGCAGCCTGGGTGCGAATTTTTTCAACCCCCACATGATGACGAAGGCTGAAATACCCATCAGCAGTGTGGGCCAATGGGTGTCGCCTATCTGTTGCAACACGCCCCAGATGTCGTTGATGAAATGCTCACTGCGCCCCATCGAGACGCCGAACAACTTGTTGAGCTGCGACAGGCCAATGATAATCGCGGCGGCATTGGTGAAGCCGACGATCACCGGATGGGAGAGGAAATTCACCACCACGCCCAGCTTAAAAACCCCCAGGGTGAGCTGAATGATGCCGACCATCAGGGCCAGCAGGATCGCCAGGGCAATGAACTGACTGGAACCGGAAGCGGCCAGCGGAGCAAGCGCCGAGGCGGTCAACAGCGATACCACCGCGACCGGGCCGGTAGCGAGTTGTGCCGACGAACCCCACAACGCCGCGATGATGCCCGGCAGGAATGCCGCATACAAGCCGTAATAGGCGGGCAATCCGGCAAGTTGCGCATAGGCCATGGATTGCGGGATCAGCACCAGTGCAACCGTGATGCCCGCAATCAGGTCAGCCCTGGTGGTATCGCCGCGCATAGGCCACCAGGAAAGGAAGGGCAGAAAGCGAATGAGATTTTTATTCACGATGTTTAGGTTCTGAGGTTATGGGTTCGCCGTCAGGAAGCGCGACGTGGCATTCCGAGAATATGCGTGTCTTGCAGGTACGGCAAATCGCAGGGTCGAGTGTGGCGTAGATCGGCTTGATCCAGTTCGACATGGCGGGGAAGAAACCCCCGGCACCGATGTCGTCCAGCTTGTCAGCCTTGCGCAAAAATTTGTAGATGGAATCCTTGCAGCGATAGAAATACAGGCCGCCACCCATCTTGCGCCGTCGCCGCGCTTCCTGTTCCAGCATCTCGGCGCCCGCCACATCCACAAAGTTGATTCCCGTGGCGAGGATCATCACGGTCTTCTGGCGCGGGTTGTTTTCGTCTATCTGCAACAGTCCGCTGCGCACGTAGTCCACCGCACCGAAGAAAATGGAGCCGTTGATGCGCACGATGCGGAACTGCGGGCATTCCGGATGTCCGTGCGCATCGATGAAGTGATACGAGCCCTCCTCGGCTGCGGGCACGGAAGGTTCGATGGACGGACGCGAGACGCGATATAAATAAAGCGCCAGCGATAGCAGGATACCGAAGAAGATGCCTTTTTCCAGATCAATCAGGGTGCCGATCAAGGTGACAAACAGGATCACTGTCTCGGCACGACTGGTGCGTGCGATGGAAAAAATATGATGAAAATCAATCAGTCCCCAAGCAACGAGAAACAATATCCCCGCCATCGCGGCGTTCGGCAGATAAGAGGCCAGTGGAGCCACCAGCAACAGTATGAGCACCAGAAAAACTGACGCATATACCGTCGCCAGCGGGGTCTGTGCCCCCGCCTCGTAGTTCACACCGCTACGGTTGAATGAACCGCAGGATGCGTAACTGGAAAAGAAGCTGCCCACCAGATTCGACAAACCCTGACCGATAAATTCCTGATTACCGTCTATGCCCTGCTCGGATTTGACCGCGATGGAACGCGCGATGGATACCGCCTCGGTCAATGCCAGCATGGTGACCACCAGGGCAGGGAACAGTACCTTGCGTATCGTTTCGTAGGAAAAGTCAGGTGCAAAAAAAGGCGGCAAATGTGCGGGCAATGCGCCCACGGTCTTGATTTGCGTGACCGTCTCGCCAAACTCCCTGTTAACCAGATAGGCAGCCACGCTGCCCACCACCATCGCCACGATCATGTAAGGTAATTTCGGTGCATAGCGTCTGGACAGAAGACCTGTTGCCAGCGTGATTGCGCCGATAAAAGTGACATAGGGATTGATGCTGCCAAACTGCACATAAAGCTGCTCAAGCACCACATGAAAGGGGGCGCCGCGCACTATATCGATACCGAAAAAACTCTTTACCTGACTGGCTGCGATGAGGACCGCCGCACCTGCGGTGAAACCGATGACCACCGTGTGCGAAATAAAATTGACCAGCACGCCCATGCGCGCCAGACCCAGGATCAACTGAAACAGCCCGGTCAGGAAGGTCAGTGTCAGCACCATACTGATGAACTCCGGCGATCCGGGTTCAGCCAGCGGGCTGATGGCGGCGAATACCGCGATGGAAATGGCCGTTGTCGGACCGGAAACCAGGTGCCAGCTTGAGCCGAACAAGGCCGCGATGATGGCCGGCAGCATCGCCGCGTACAGGCCGTATTCCGGCGGCATCCCGGCGATGGTGGCGAAGGCCACGCCCTGTGGCAATACGATCAGCGCCCCGGTGAGTCCGGCAATCAGATCGGCACGGTTGCTGTTGCGATCAACCAGGTGCCGCCATTGCATGAATGGCAACAAATGATACAACCAATATTTTCGTGAGCGTCGTATCACTAAAATTGCCCGTTCAACCTACAGTCTGGTAATACAGATTCTGCGGATGGTTGGCCTGTGCGAAGAAAAACCAGCGCTCAGCCAGCAACCCGATGTACTGGATTATAAACGCAATACCCAGCAATGCCGGGGTGAACAAGCCCAGCGCCAACAGAGCCATAGGCACCACGAAGGCCAGCAACTGGAAAGCGGGCTTGATGGTGCGCAGAAATGCCGGGCTCTTGCCGTGGAAAAACTCGCGGGTATTGAACGAACCGCCCATGAATCCCATTGAGCGCTGCGTGATGCGCGGATGCTTGACGCCAATGGCAGTCTGTATCGTTGATTTCGGCTTGAGACGTGCATTGCGCACCAGCGATGCGAAGCGACCCACGAAAGCCAGCAGCGTAATGATAAGCGCCCAGCCGGCAAAGAAACCCGCTTCCGTCGGCGCAGTCATGGCAGCATAAAATGCAGCCAGCGTGAAGCCGGACGCGCCACCCATCAGTGTGTAATTGATCACCGTGAGCGGCGTATGCCACTCGCGCAGGAAGCGCAGACAGGCGTAGATCATGCCGGTACAGATAAACAACACGAAAGCCAGCAGGGTGGCAATCACACCGACCACGATACTCAGGTCTATCAGCAGACCGCTGGGCAAGGTCACCACTTCGGGACGAATGCCTGTCAGATGCAAAACGGCGTAAAGAAAGACCATGCCTATAAATGCGGGCAAGGCGATGACTTCACGCGACAGCCAGGAAGTACGCCATTGCGTGGCTGAACGCCAGGCGCGTTCCGGCCGCCCGAGGTGAAAAAAGGAAGCGACCAGCCCACCCGCCAGCAGCAGTAAGACCAGCACGCTGCCATAACCGTAGAAGGCGTCGGACTGCATAGTCAGCAGGCCGAACAGCGCATAGGATTGATGGGTGAACAGAGCAAGGAACAAGCCTTGCCCTGCACCGATCAGCGTAGTCAGAAAAATAACAGAGAATGCAGGTTTCATCGTTTGTTTACCAGGCAGAAACATCTTCCATTGAAGACTCACCTTTGCCCGGCTTGGGCAATTGGCGGTCTACTTTAAGCGGATTATCCGCGCGCTCCAACTCATCTTGATGAATCTTGATGTGGGTTTTGCGACGCGGCAGGTAATGATTGGCGGGATGCGTACCCCACTCAGGCATCAGCGCATACCCCCCCTCCTCGCGGATCGCCTTCGACACCACAGATTCGGGGTCGTGGATATCGCCGAACAGACGTGCGCTGGTCGGACAGGCCTTCACGCAGGACGGTTTGCGATCGGCTTCGGGCATGGTCATATCGTAGATGCGATCCACGCACAGGGTGCATTTCTTCATCACCTGCTGCTTCTCGTCGATCTCGAGCGGACCGTAAGGACTCGCCCAGGTGCAATATTTGCAGCCTATGCACTTGTCGTAATCCACCAGCACGATACCGTCCTGCTTGCGCTTGTAGGATGCACCGGTCGGGCACACCGGCACGCACGGCGGATCTTCGCAATGCAAACAGGATTTGGGGAAATGCAGCGTCTCGCTATTCGGAAATTCGCCGATTTCATAAGTCTGCACGCGGTTGAAAAACGTGCCGGTCGGGTCAGCACCGTAAGGGTTATCATCGTACAAGGGCCCGGCCGAGCCGGAGGTATTCCATTCCTTGCAACTGGTCACGCAGGCATGACAACCG
>JAUSLX010000067.1 GCA_030645775.1 Gallionella sp.
TTCCAGCTTGATCTTCGGCAGGAAATCCACCACATATTCCGCACCGCGATACAACTCGGTGTGTCCCTTTTGCCGTCCGAAACCCTTGACTTCGGTGACGGTGATGCCTTGCACGCCGATGGCGGACAAGGCTTCACGCACTTCGTCGAGTTTGAACGGCTTGATGATAGCTGTGACCATTTTCATGATTTTCTCCTGGAGTGGCGGGATCAACCGGCAACTTTCCGCTAAAGCGGCAAGGTCGTTTGGCTATGAATCCCGCCCTTTGTTTAATTAATTAACGTGAAACTCGCGTAGCGATTCGTTCGCCTCCTCTCCCGCATGCGGGAGAGGATTGAGGTGAGGGGAACGGGCATAGCGAGTTTCATTATTAGGGGTGGCTGCTCGCCATGCCCGTTAGAACGAGTGAGTCAAAGACAAGGCAGCTGTGCCCTTGCCCCAGTCACCACCGCTTGCCGGCCAGGTGTAGAACGGACTGGCATTGGTATCGGTGTAAGCCAGGCCGACCACATAACCGCTGAAATCCTTGGAGACGCTCAGCTTGTAATCGGTGTAGGTCGGTGACAAACCCAGCGCAGCAGCAGCGGTAGCGACTGTTCCTTTGTAGGTTTGCTTGCCGATGTGGGCGCCGAAGGTAATGCCGGTGTCCGCCACCGGAACGCTGGCATTAAGCTCGATGTAATTCGTACCCGCCGCACCCGGAACAGTCAGGAACTTACCCAAACCATGGGAATATTTGGCCGTGATCCACTTGTAACCGAGCGCACCGTAAATTTCGTCGGTATCCGCCTTGGCAAAACCGGCAGTGGGCGTATAGTTGCCCAGGTAGTTGTAACGGACAAAGCCGATGTCATAAGTAACGTCTTCGGCAAAACTATTCCTGAAACCCAGATAGGTATCCAGTTCCATCGTGACACTGCCTGTAGCTACCGCCCCGCTGTCTGCGATCCAGCTCACATTGGAACCCCATACCCCTGCATATAAACCACTGGCATGAGCATAATCAATGCCGCCTTGTACGGCAGGGTTGTGGGAGGTTTGCGCAATTCCACGGAAGATGTAATCAGTCGTAAAACCCACGTTAGCCGTAAAAGTATGCGGTGAAGCCGGAGCATCCGCTGCCATTGCAACACTCGGCACGGCCAGGGCAGCCAGGATCAAGGAGTTTAATAATTTGCTTTTCAACATGATGGTTCCTTTTCTTGAGATTTATAACAAAATGAATTTCCCGCACAAGCTTATAAGCAGGATGCGTGCCACAATTATTTTTTATAATAAAAACATATTGTTATAGGCGCACCTGAATGACCGGGGCGCTCACTGCGCACCATATTTACACGATCTGGCAGGTTTATGCACCGATTTCGTGCCCCGATGCACCAGTTTTGCTACACTGCGAAAAAACAGTATTCAGACCGCAAGACCGCAAGACCGCAAGACCGCGAGGGTCTTCCCACGAAACATGTCGCCTTGCGGCTCGTGTTTCTGAATGAAGGGTCTTCGCCTAAAAATATAGTCGCGCTTTGCGCTCGTTGTTTTGAGCGAAGGATTCAGGATCAAGAAAACCATAAACCGTTTTAAAGGAGTCGTCCCATGTTGAATGCTAAAGTTTTTGATGACATCTCCGCCAAATTCAGTGAACTCGCCGAAAGCGGCCCCGCCAAAGACATCGAGAAAAACGTACGCGCCCTGTTGACGCAGGGGTTTGGCAAGCTCGATCTGGTGACGCGCGAAGAGTTCGATATTCAATCGCAAGTGCTTTTGCGCGCCCGGGAACAGCTCACAGCGCTGGAAGCGCGTGTTGCCGAACTGGAAGCGCAACGCGACACAGCAGCAAAATAGCATGAGCCTCGCGGTGTTATACAGCCGCGCGCTATCCGGCATGGAAGCCGAGCTGGTAACGGTCGAGGTGCATCTGGCCAATGGTTTGCCCAGCTTCACCCTCGTGGGGTTGCCGGAAACGGAGGTCAAGGAAAGCCGGGAGCGCGTGCGCGCCGCACTGCAAAACTGCCAATTCGATTTTCCCGCCCGGCGCATCACTGTCAATCTCGCTCCAGCTGATTTGCCCAAGGAAAGCGGACGCTACGACCTGCCGATTGCCCTGGGCATCCTGGCAGCCACCGGGCAGATTCCTGCCGACAGACTCGCCGAATACGAATACGCCGGAGAACTCGCACTGACCGGCGAACTGCGTGCTATACGCGGTGCGCTGGCGATGACCTACCGCGCCGCCCACTCGGGCCGTGCTTTTATGCTGCCTGAAACCAATGCCGCCGAGGCCGCGCTGGTGGAAGATGCCGTGGTCTATCCGGCCAGAACGCTGTTGGAGGTCGCCGCGCATCTTGCGGGGCGAGAAACGATACAACCGTACATCAGCCAGCCGCAAACTATCGCGCCACACTACCCCGACATGAGCGAAGTAAAAGGCCAGGAGCAGGTCAAGCGCGCGCTGGAAATTGCCGCCGCCGGAGGTCATAGCGTACTGATGATGGGGCCGCCCGGCACCGGCAAGTCCATGCTGGCGGCGCGTTTCCCCGGCATCCTGCCGCAAATGACTGAGGCCGAAGCCCTGGAAAGCGCGGCGTTGCAATCGCTGGATGGCAGTTTTGATGTAGCGAAGTGGAAAACTCGCCCCTATCGCGCACCGCACCACACCGCTTCCGGCGTGGCGCTGGTGGGCGGTGGCAGTAATCCGCGTCCCGGTGAAATCTCCATGGCCTTGCATGGGGTGTTATTTCTCGATGAGTTGCCGGAATTTGAACGCAGCGTACTGGAAGTATTGCGCGAGCCGTTGGAATCAGGTCACATCACCATTTCGCGCGCCGCCCGGCGTGCCGAGTTTCCCGCGCAATTTCAGCTGATTGCGGCGATGAATCCCTGTCCCTGCGGCTATCTGGGTCACTACAACGGGCGATGCCGTTGCACGCCGGATCAGGTAACACGCTATCGCAGCAAGATCTCCGGCCCGTTACTCGACCGTATCGACATACAGATTGAAGTCCCCGCCGTGCCGCAGAGTGATCTGCTGAGCCAGGCATCAGGCGAAGCCAGTCTGTCGATACAAACCCGGGTCGAGGCCGCAAGATTGCGTCAACTGGCACGTCAGCAGAAATCCAATGCGCGGCTCACGGTGGTTGAGGTTGATGCGTTCTGCACGCCGGATGCACAAGGCATAGCCTTGCTGAAACACGCCATCAGCCGCCTCAATTTTTCTGCGCGTGCTTATCATCGCGTGCTCAAAGTGGCGCGCAGCATCGCTGATCTGGAAAACAGTGCTGCCGTCACCCATCAACATATTGCCGAAGCGGTGCAGTATCGTCGCCTGAATTTCTGAATAATTTGTGGTGTCGGGCTTGATATATCCGGGGGCTGCCGTGACGGTACAGGCCAGCCTGTTTATCCGGTTCAATTTCAGCGGCTTACTGAGAGGAGGGTCGCATGGTAAAATCCGCGCTCATTTTATGAATCACACATCATGAACACGACATCGCCTTCAATCGAAAAATTATTACAACAGCGCATCATGATTCTGGACGGTGCGATGGGCACGATGATTCAGCGTTACAAGCTGACCGAGGAACACTATCGCGGCACGGCTTTGTATGGCGATTACAGCGGCGCGCGCAAGACCTTCGCTGACCTTGCAGTGGATGTCAAAGGCAATAACGACTTGCTGCTGCTGACACAACCGCATGTCATCGGCGGTATCCATCGCGAATATCTGGTTGCTGGCGCGGACATACTGGAAACCTGCACCTTCAATTCCAATTCCGTCTCGATGGCGGATTACCAAATGCAGCATCTGGTGTACGAACTGAACGTGGCCGGAGCCAGACTGGCGCGCGATCTGTGCGACGAATTTTCAACCCCGGAAAAGCCGCGCTTTGTCGCGGGCGTGTTGGGACCTACCGGGCGCACCGCGTCGATCTCGCCGGACGTGAACGATCCCGCCGCACGCAACGTCACTTTCGACGAACTGGTCATCAGCTACACCGAATCCATCCAC
>JAUSLX010000069.1 GCA_030645775.1 Gallionella sp.
CGAGGATTGAACGAGCACGCGACGCTGCTATCGGACTGCGTAATAGGTTTATTGTGATGACAAAACAAAACCTCCTCGATCTTGATGCCCATGCATTGACCGCTTATTTCACGGAAATGGGCGAAAAGCCGTTTCGTGCGAAGCAGTTGCTGCGCTGGATGCATCAGGTCGGCGAGTCCGATTTTGCCGCGATGACAGACATCGCGGCAAAGTTGCGCGACCGGCTCGCACAATGCGCGTGTATTACCGCGCCCGATGTAATGCGCGAAGAGCTGTCTGAAGACGGCACGCGCAAGTGGCTATTGAATATGGGTACGGGCAACGCCGTGGAAGCGGTGTATATCCCCGAAGCAACACGCGGTACGCTGTGTATCTCTTCGCAGGCCGGATGTGCGCTGGATTGCTCGTTTTGCTCTACCGGCAAGCAGGGTTTTAATCGTAACCTCAGTGTGGCGGAAATCATCGGCCAGCTGTGGTGGGCGAATCATCAGTTAGGCAAGAATGCCGAAGGAAACTGGGCGATCAGCAATGTGGTAATGATGGGCATGGGTGAACCCTTGCTCAATTTTGACAATACGGTGAGTGCGTTGCGCCTGATGCTGGATGACCAGGCTTACGGACTGTCGCGTCGCCGTGTGACGGTTTCCACTTCCGGTATCGTGCCGGCGATGGACAGGTTGCGCGAAGAATGCCCGGTGGCGCTGGCGGTGTCGTTGCATGCACCCAACGACACTCTGCGTGACCAGCTTGTGCCGATCAATCAGAAGTATCCGCTCAAGGAATTGCTGGCGGCCTGCCGGCGTTATCTGGAGCGTGCGCCGCGTGATTTCATTACTTTTGAATATGTGATGCTGGACGGGGTAAATGACTCGGTGCAGCAGGCGCGTGAGCTGGTGCGGCGGGTAGCGGATACGCCGTGCAAATTTAACCTGATCCCGTTTAATCCGTTTCCGCAGTCGCCCTATAAACGTTCCACAACGGACGCCATTCAGCGCTTCCGCGATGTGCTGATGCAGGCGGATATCGTCACCACGACGCGCAAGACGCGCGGCGATGATATCGCGGCGGCCTGTGGGCAGTTGGCGGGGCAGGTGCTCGACAAGACCAGGCGCACGGCGCGTGTCGCGTTGCAGACAAACGGGGTATCACGATGAATTATGTTTTTGCTTTGCTGTTATTGTTGCTGGCCGGCTGTGCCACGAGTGGTCATTCGAGCGCACAAAAGGAACAGGAAAAGTCCCGGGCCAATGCCAGAATTCATACCGAGCTGGCAGGTTTGTATTTTGAGCGTAACCAGATGGGTGTCGCGTTGTCCGAGATCGATCTCGCCTTGCAGGCGGATCGTAATTACGCGCCGGCTTATAGTGTGCGCGGTTTGATCAATATGGCGCTGCATGAGGACAAGGCGGCTGAAGAGGATTTTCAGCAAAGCCTGCGTCTGGACAAAACCGAGTCCGAAACGCATAACAATTACGGCTGGTTCCTGTGTCAGCGCGGCAAGGAGCGGGAATCCATCCCGCAATTCATGGCCGCCGTTAAGAACCCCCTGTATGCCACGCCGGAGCGGGCTTATCTGAACGCCGGGCTGTGTTCACGAAAGGCGGGAAACAACGGCGATGCCGAGGAGTTTTTGCAGCGCGCCTTGCAGTTGCAGCCGGATTTGCTACAGGCCTTGCAGGCGTTGGCGGAGTTGAAGTTCGCCGGCGGCGATTACTTTGCCGCAAAGAAATATTTTACAAGTTATGTGCAAAAGAATAACAACTTGTCGGCTGGTCAGCTTTGGCTGGCCGTACGTATAGAGCGCAGGGTCGGGGACAGCAATGCAGAGGCAAGTTATGCCTTGCAGTTGCGCCAGCGTTATCCTGATGCCCGTGAAACTCAATTGCTGATGCAGGGTGAATGATGGAACAGTTACCAGAGAATAAGTCGGTCGATGGCGTGGATGCACTGCCGGGTGACAGCGCTGCACAGTTGCTGTCGGTAGGGCAGTTGCTGCGCGAGGGTCGCGAGCGTGCGGGTTTGAGCGTGGAGGAGGTGGTTGTCAAGATCAAGCTCGCACCACGTCAAATCGTGGCGCTGGAAGCCGATGATTTTCAGTCGTTGCCGGAGACTGCTTTTGTGCGCGGTTTTGTGCGCAGTTATGCCAAATTGCTGGAAATGGACGCACAACCGCTGCTGGATGCTTTGCCGGGTGCTAAAACTGCGCAGGCAAAAGTGGATCCGCTCCATGTTGATGCGCCATTTCCGACCGCCCGGACGATGCGCCGGCAGAGTGTTAATTTGCTGATTGCCGCTTTTCTGGTTGTGCTGGCGATAGTTGGGTTCGCACTCTGGCAGGGCAATACGCCTGAGCCGGTTGCACAAGAGCAGTCGGCACAGACCGTAGCAGATGAGGCGCTGGTTGAGATGTCGCTGCCTTTGTCTGAGCAGGTTGAGATGCTGGAAAGTTCAGTCGTGCCGGAATCAGCGGTCCCCGATGCAGCGGCGCAATCGCCGGAGGTGGCAGCGGTCACTACCCCGGCTGCCGTGACTCAATCGGCAGCGGCGTTGCGTCTGGTGTTCGACAGGGAATCCTGGGCGGAAATCCAGGACCGAAGTGGCAGAATGCTGTCCAGGCAAGTCAATCTGGCGGGCAGTGAATTGCGTT
>JAUSLX010000121.1 GCA_030645775.1 Gallionella sp.
ACTGGCGGCATCTTTGAGCTGACCGAACTGGGTCTTAAAACTATCCAGATCACCGAAGACCCGTTCATCAACAAAACTGACCAGACCATACAATTCAAGAAGGGAATTCTGTAACGGCGTGGCGGTGAGCAATACCTTTGGTGCGGTTAACAGCGCCTCGCGCAAGATATTGGCGGTCTTGTTTTCCGGCTTGTAAACATTACGCAAGCGATGCGCTTCGTCGATCACCACCAAATCCCACGGTACAGATTGGACTTCCCGTGCTTTACCGGCAGCGAACTGGTATGAGCAAATCAGTATCGTTTTCGCATCAAACGGGTTGCCTATACCCTCTTTAATTGCCTGCTTATAGGACTTCGCTTCAAGAATGCTGGCCGTAATACCGAATTTATCTACTAACTCTTGATGCCACTGTTTACGCAGATTGGCTGGCGCGATGATGAGAATACGGCGTTTACGCTCGGCCCAACGCTGAGCGATCAGCAATCCTGCTTCAATCGTTTTACCCAAGCCAACTTCATCGGCCAGAATGACCCCCTTTGATAGCGGGTTGCTCGTGGCAAACAAAGCCGCATCAATCTGATGTGGATTCAGATCAACCTGCGCATCCAGCAGCGCGCCAGCCATGCTATCCATGGAGTCGGATGCAGCTCTGAGGGTTAGCTGGTGTGCAAAATAAGCTGATTGATGTGCGCTGTAGTGAGACGTGCTGGTCATTATCTGCCGCTGATATGCGCTTTATACAATGCGTGTGAGTGTCGCATCAAAGCACCGGCATGTCTATTGATCGCCACCAACAAAACTGTTAACCCCAAGACCATAAATAGACGGGTATTTCTATCAGCCCAACAGCTGCCGGACAGGTTTGAAACTCTTGCGATGGATTTCGGTGACGCCGTGTTCGCGCAAGGCGGCCAGGTGTGCGGCGGTGGGGTAGCCTTTGTGGATGTCCAATCCGTAAGCCGGATATTGTTCGTGCAGTTGCAGCATCAGCGCGTCGCGCGAGGTCTTCGCCAGAATCGAAGCGGCGGAAATCGAGGCGACTTTGCTGTCGCCTTGCACGATGGCCTCGCTGGGGATACCGGTATCGGGGCAATACAGACCATCTACCAGCACCAGCTGCGGCTGAATGGACAAGGCATGAACCGCACGCTTCATCGCCAAGAGCGTAGCTTGCAGGATGTTGAGTTCGTCTATTTCTTCCACGGAGGCGTAAGCCACTGCCCAGGCCAGCGCACGTTCCCGGATCAGCGGTGCTAACAGATCGCGTTTCTTTTCGGAGAGTTTTTTCGAGTCATTCAAGCCGGGGATGGGATTATCAGGATCGAGTATCACCGCCGCCGCGCTGACCGGCCCCGCCAGCGGGCCCCGCCCGGCTTCATCCACGCCGCAGACAAGAGCAGTACGCAGACTCGTCTGCGCATTAAAAACGGCTGCGACGTGTCGCAGCACTCCAGATTGATTTTCAAGCTTCATTGATAATCCACTGAAAAAAGATGTCCGCACATGGACAAATAGATTTTAAGATTTATGCACCTGGCAAATAAGGCAGTATCGCCGCAGCGGCCTTCTCGGCGGTGTTTTGGCGCAAGGTATGATGCAGCTCGGTAAATGTCTGTTCGAGTTGCGCCACAGCGTCCTTATCGTTCAATAAATTCAGCAAGGCTTGCGACAGATTTTCAGGTGTTGCGTCATCTTGCAGCAATTCCGGCACGACGAAACGTCCGCACAAAATGTTCGGCAAACCAAAGTAAGGCAAGTAACTCTTGCGCTTCATCATCCGCCAGGTCATCGGATTCAGGCGATAGGTAATGACCATCGGCCGTTTGAGCAAGGCGCATTCCAGCGTCGCCGTGCCGGATGCGACCAGCACCATATCGGCCGCGATCATCGCGTCCTGCGCATGACCGAACAACAGGGAAAACGGCAAATCCTGCGCATTGCAATCATAAAGCGCCTGTTCGAAAATAGTCCGCGTTTCACGGCTCGCCAGCGGCACCAGAAAACGCGCGTCCGGCACGTGTTGCAGAATCAGCCTGGCCGTTTCGATATACAGACTCGCAAGCTGTTTGACCTCAGACTGGCGGCTGCCGGGCAGCAAGGCAAACACGCGTGCGGACAGCGGAATGCGCATCGTTTCGCGCATTGCGTTGCGATTCGGCCGGTCAGGCAGCAGGTCGGCGAGCGGATGTCCAACATAGCTTACCGGCACACCGGCAGCCTCGTATATTTTTGGCTCATGTGGGAACAGCGCCAGCATGTGGTTCACCGCACGCTTGATCTTGTTGATGCGTTCGCCGCGCCATGCCCAGATCGACGGGCTGACGTAATGAATCGTGGGAATGCCGCGCCGCTTGAATGCGAGCTCCAGATCGAGATTGAAGTCGGGCGCATCCACACCGATAAACAAATCGGGCTTGTTTGCCAGAAAATGGGCGCGCAGCTTGCGGCGTATGCCGGTGATCTCGCGGTAATGGCGCAGCACTTCGACATAGCCGAACACCGCGAGTTTTTCCATCGGGAACAGCACCTGCATGCCGACCGATTGCATTTTCGGGCCGCCGATACCGACGAATTCGACCTCAGGGCGCGCAAGTTTCAATGCCGCCATCAAATGGCTG
>JAUSLX010000088.1 GCA_030645775.1 Gallionella sp.
AAGTAACGTCAGCAAGCCTGAACCAACGCTTAGCAGCGCCTTGGCAACGCACAGTAGCGCGTTCTGCCCGCATGAGGCAGGCGCGTCTTACCTTGCGACAGTGGGGACTGTCGGCAAGATCATCAAGCTATTCGCCAAGGAAATCGAGCCGCTCGTCTACACCTACACCATCACCGTCATTAATTTTGAACAGGATCCCGATACCGGCAAATGGATCTGGTTTGATGGTAAGGAAAATCAATCCCCACGCAAAAACCAGGATGGTTGGCGTCTTGGCAGCAAGAAGTTATATGACACACGCGAAGGCGCAGAGGCTGAGCTTCAGCGCATGATGGACAAAAACGGTGACCGGGTGACCAAGGTACATGACCTGCCTGACTGTATGACTAAACTGAAAAAGATCCGTAGTTCCCACCATCCTGACCGTAATAACCCCGATTCCGACCATGATCTCTACCAGGCCGTTATCGAGAAAATTGACAGGATGCGTGCGGTGAGTGTGTGAACCACCTTTTGCATTCCGGCCAAAGCGGGAATGGCAAATGCCCTACTCTGCCCGCCCCAGCACTTTCAGATAGACCTCGCGATAGGACTTTGCGCTGGATTTCCAGCTGAAATCCTTGCTCATGCAGTTTTTGCGCAGGGCTTTCCATTTCTTCTCGTCACGATACAGCGCGATGGCGCGTTGTATCGTGGCAAACAGGTTTTCGGTCGTCATGCCGCTGAATACGAAACCGCTGGCCGTGCCATCCCTGAGGGTTTCCGGCGTGCAATCCAGCACCGAATCTGCCAGGCCGCCGGTATTGTGCACGATAGGCGGTGTGCCGTAGCGCTGGCTGTAAAACTGGTTCAGGCCGCAAGGCTCGAAGCGCGACGGCATGATGAACATATCAATGCCGGCTTCGATTTGATGCGACAGTCCTTCATCAAAACCGATCATGGCCGCAATCTTGCCGGGATAGCGCTGCGCCAAATCGAGTGCGGACTGTTGCATACCGGGTTCCCCGCTGCCCAGTATCACCAATTGAACGGGTAATTCCATTAAACGCGGAGCGATTTCCAGCAGCAGATCCAGGCCCTTCTGATGCGTCAGGCGGCTGACCACGCCCAGCAAGGGCACGTCTGCATCGACAGCCAAGCCCATTCTTTCCTGTAAGGCCTTTTTGTTGCCGGCTTTGCCCGTCATGCGCGTCGGGCTGAAATGGCTGGACAAATATTTATCGGTTTCGGGATTCCAGTCATCCGTATCGATACCGTTGAGTATGCCGGTGATATCCCCGCTGCGCGTGCGCAGCAGGCCTTGCAGACCAAAACCCAGTTCATCCCCCTGAATTTCGCGTGCATAGTTCGGGCTGACCGTGGTGATGTGATAGGCGTAATACAGTCCCGCCTTGAGAAAAGACATCTTGCCATACAGCTCTATGCCATTGACATTAAAACTGGCCGGTGGCAAGTGCAACAACTCTACCTTAACCGGCCGAAAATTACCCTGAAAAGCCAGGTTGTGTATGGTGATGACGTTAGGCACCGCGCCTTCGGCAACGCTCAGATAGGCTCCCGTCAAGCCGGTTTGCCAGTCGTTGCCGTGTACCAGATCGGGATGCCAGGAAAGCGGCGATTCACTGCTGCCCAGCATGGCAGCGATCCTTGAGAGCAAACCAAAACGCAGCGCGTTATCCGCCCAGTCATGGCCGCTGGCATCCGCATAGGGGCCGCCTTCACGCTGATATAATTCGGGGCAATCCAACACCAGCAGCGGCACTCCACTGGACAGGATGCTGAATATCAGCCGCGAGGGCGGAAAGCCGGGCATGTCGGCAAAGCTCGCAACGACTTCATTCGGACCCAGTTGCGCCATGACCCTGGGATAACCCGGCAGCAGCACGCGTACATCTATGTTCAGGGTACGCAAAGCCGCTGGCAACGCCCCGCTGACATCGGCCAAGCCACCGGTCTTGATTAATGGGGCGATTTCGGAAGTGACAAATAGTACTTTAATTTCAGACATTTCTTTTCCCTGCGTTATTTTTTACGGACAACCGGCGCTGCCCTCAGTCCTCAGTCCTCAGTCCTCAGCCCTCAGTCCTCAGTCCTCAGTCCTCAGTCCTCAGTCCTCAGTCCTCAGTCCTCAGTCCTCAGTCCAATTTAGCTTGTTATAGCCAACGCATCATGCCCAGCTCAAAAGGATGCGTCAGTAATTCATGATAGGGATAAACCCGGATGCGGTATTCCAGATTGCCGCATTGTTCCGGCTGTAATTCGGTAACGAAGCGGCTTTCACCGCTATCGTTTGTTGTGCCTGTGGATTCAAAACGATAATGCCGTGCAGAAGTGAGCGGTTCTTTTTGGGTATTGAAGCCCATCAACACTTCAACCACGACATCGTCAGGGGTGAGTCCATTCAGATTAATTTCCACCTCAAAGTGCAAGCGGTCGCCGTAGTTGATTTCAGCAACCCGCTGATCGGTGCGACGCAAGGTAACGCCGGGCCATGCGCCCTGCACGCGGGCTTTCCATACGGACAGAAGGCGCGCATTCGCATAATCGTTTTTTGTGTACAGTAGGTGTTGCCTGCTGGCAGGCAGGTAGCACTTGGCCAGATACTCGCCGACCATACGTTTGGAATTGAAGCGCGGGATGATGGTCGCCATCGAGCATTTTGCCATTTTCACCCATTTAGGTGAAAAGCCCATCTTGCCATAGTCGTAATACATCGGCACAACCTGATCTTGCAGCAATTCATAGAGCGTGCTGGTTTCTTCGTGTGTGCGTATCTCTTCACTCAAGGTTTCAGATACCGGTTTAATCGCCCAGCCATTCTTACCGTCATAACTTTCCCCCCACCAGCCGTCCAGTACGGAGAGATTGATGCTGCCATTCATGCCCGCCTTCATCCCCGAAGTACCGCTGGCCTCAAGCGGATAGAGCGGATTATTCAGCCATACATCGACCCCGGAAACCAGTTTGCGCGACAAGGCGAGGTCATAGCCTTCCACGATCAGTATTTTCCCGGTAAATTCCGGCATCTTGGATATATGAGTGATATGGCGTATCAGGTCTTGTCCGGGTACATCCGCCGGATGGGCTTTGCCGGCAAAAATAAACACCACCGGACGTTCCGGGTTGTGCAATATTTCACGCAACCAGTCCAGATCACCGAACAGCATGGTGGCGCGTTTATAGGTCGCAAAACGGCGCGCAAAGCCTATGGTGAGAATATTGGGGTTTTCCGGATTGACATATTTGAGCAGCCTGTCCAGGTGCGCTTCAGAACCGCGATTACGGAAATGCTGAGCTGTGATGCGCTCACATACGGTATTCAGCATTTTGACCTTCAGCGTCTGATGCACGCTCCAGAACACATGGTCGGGGATGTCATACACGCCCTCCCATAGTTTCAGGTCGTTCATGCGCGCATTCCACTCCGAACCCAGATAACGCTCCAGGACTTCAATCCACTCGGTCGCCAAAAAGGTGGGCGCATGTACCCCGTTGGTGACATAGGTCATCGGGTTTTCCTGATGTTCGATCTCCGGCCAGATGTCGCTGCAAATTTGCGAAGACACTTCGCCATGTATGCACGACACGCCATTATGGAAACGTGAGCCACGCAGCGCCAGGGTGGTCATATTAAAATCCGGGCTGCTCGGGGTACGCCCCAGCGCCATGAATTGCTCATGGTTAAGATTGAGCTCGGGGTAATAGTGTTCAAAATAGGCTTGCATCATCCCTACACTGAAGTGATCGTGCCCGGCGGGCACGGGAGTGTGGGTGGTAAATATGGTATTCACCGCTACCAGTTCGAGTGAGGTGGCGAAATCCAATCCGTCACGAACGAGCATTTCCCGGATACGCTCCAATATCATGAAGGCGGCATGGCCCTCGTTGATATGCCAGACGGTGGGTTTCAGCCCCAGTTCCTGCAAGGCGCGCGCGCCACCTATGCCCAGCACGATTTCCTGTTCGATACGCATTACCGTGTCGCCGCCGTACAGCCTGTGGGTAATGTCGCGGTCGTGGATATTGTTGCTTGCCATATCCGTGTCCAACAGATAGAGCGTGATATGTCCGACCCGGGCTTGCCATATCTTGATGTTGACCTTGCGTCCGGGCAAATCTATCGAGGTATAGGCCTCAGAGCCATCGGGATGCCGTGCGGGCGAAACGGGGAGATCATCGAAGCTGGAGTCCGTGTTGCTGGCAATCTGGTTGCCATTGCTGTCTATGGTTTGATGGAAATAGCCCTGACGGTATAACAGCCCGACCCCCACAAAGGGCAGACGTAAATCACTCGCCGCCTTGCAGTGATCACCCGCCAGTATGCCCAGTCCGCCGGAATAAATCGGGAAGCTTTCATGAAAACCGAATTCAGCGCAGAAATAGGCAATCAGATCACCACTATCCAACCAGTCAAAGCCGCCTGCTGGTCGGCGATAGTCATGATAAGTATCGTAGTCGGCCAGTACGCGGTTGAAATTACCGATAAATACCTGATCCTCAGCCGCGTCCAGCAACAGTTGCTCATCCACCCGTTTTAAAAATGCTTTCGGACTATGACCGGTGGCTTTCCACAAGCCGGGATGTAAACGCGCAAACAATCTGCGCGTGGGCCTGTCCCAGCCATACCAGAGATTGTTGGCCAGTTCTTCCAGTCGAGCCAGACGTTCCGGCACTCTGGGACGGACTTGCAACAAATAGGCAGTACTTTTATTCACAATCAACCCCCAAAAAGTCAGTCAACCAGGAACAGCATGAAGCTTGCACAACGCGTCGAATTATAGCGCAGCCAGCCATCGGGAATTGCGTAAACAATGGCCGAAAAAATAACCACCTGAAGTACAAGTGGTTATTTGTTTTAATGCAACAGCTTAATTATCTCGCGCAGACTATTTCAGCTTTACACTTTTTACGTCCCACACTTTTTCAGCGTACTCCGTGATGGTGCGGTCACTGGAAAATTTACCCATGTTCGCGACGTTAAGGATAGCTCGACGCGTCCATTCTTCTTTATCCTGATAAAGCTGACTGACCATATCCTGCGTGGCAATGTAGCTGGCGTAATCCGCCAACAGCAGATAGTGATCGCCATGATGTGTCAGGTTATCAAAAATCTGACGGTAGCGATCAGGGTCTTCAACCGAGAAATAACCATTGCCTATCATGTCCAGCACCTGCTTCAGCTCATCGTTGCCGTGGTAATGATCCCAGGCGTTGTAACCCTGCACACGCAACTCGGCGACCTGGGGTGTCGTCAGGCCGAAGATGAAAATATTGCTTTCACCCACTTCTTCGAGGATTTCAACGTTGGCGCCGTCCAGCGTGCCTATCGTCAGCGCGCCGTTGAGCGCCATCTTCATATTGCCCGTACCGGATGCTTCCGTTCCGGCCGTGGAAATCTGTTCAGACAGATCGCTGGCGGGGAACAGTTTTTCCGCCGACGAAACATCGTAATTGGGCAGGAACACCACCTTGAGCATGCCGTGTACCGCCGGATCGTCGTTGACGATGCTGGCCACGTCATTGATGAGACGTATGATCAGCTTGGCCAGCTTGTAACCCGGTGCCGCTTTGCCGGCGAAAATGATGGTGCGTGGCGTAGCCGCATGCGCATTGCCGCTGCGTATGCGGTTGTACAGGGTAATCACATGCAGTACGTTCAGCAGTTGGCGCTTGTACTCATGTATGCGCTTGATCTGCACGTCAAACATCGAGTCAGGGTCAACAACAATGCCGACTTTCTGCTCGATATACTTGGCGAGGCGCAACTTGTTTGCCTGTTTGACCGCGCGGAATTCTTTGCGGAATTCGGCATCTTCGGCATGATCAACCAGCTTTTTGAGCTGATCAAGTTCGCCTACAAAATCCGAGCCTATGCGTGAGGAAATAATCGCTGTCAAACCGGGATTGCATTGGTTCAACCAGCGGCGCGGCGTAATGCCATTGGTGACGTTGATAAATTTCTTCGGAAAAATGCGATGAAAATCGGCAAATAGCGTGGTTTTCAACAACTCACTGTGAATCGCGGCTACGCCGTTTACGGTATGGCTGCCCACCACGGCCAGATGTGCCATGCGTACGCGCCGACCATTATTTTCATCGATAATGGAGACACGTCTGAGTAAGCCGGTGTCGCCCGGGAAATGATGGTTTACCATCGCCAGAAAGCGCCGGTTGATTTCGAAAATAATTTCCAGATGACGCGGCAGTACGCGTTCAAATTTCTCTACGCCCCAGGTCTCCAGTGCTTCCGGCATCAGGGTATGGTTGGTGTAAGCAAAAATCTGCGTGACCAGTGCCCACGCCTGATCCCATTTTAATTGATGGACATCCATCAATTGATACATCATCTCGGCAACAGCGACCGCCGGATGGGTGTCATTGAGCTGGATCGCGACCTTCTCGGGCAATTGATTCCAGTCGCTGTGTTCGGCCAGGAAGCGGCGCAAAATGTCCTGTATGGACGCCGAAACGAAGAAATATTCCTGTCTCAGGCGTAGTTCCTTGCCTACAGCTGAACTGTCGTTCGGATACAGCACTTTGGACAGACTTTCGGAAACACTTTTGTCCTGTACCGCGCTGAGATAATCCCCCGCATTGAACGATTCGAGATTGAATTCGCGCGCGGCCTTGGCAGTCCACAGGCGCAGATTGTTGACGGTCTCGGTGTTGTAACCTGGAATAGGCAGGTCGTAGGCCATCGCCATCACCGTTTCACCATCCACCCAGTGATGTTCGATATTGCCATTCCCATCCGGAAAATGAACAACATGACCGAAGAATTTTACCGGGAAGATGCACTCAGGACGCTGGAATTCCCAGGGATTTCCAAAGCGCAGCCAGTTGTCGGGTCGCTCGACTTGTTGTCCGTTCTCGATGCGCTGGTTGAACATGCCGTATTCGTAGCGTATGCCGTATCCCTGACCCGGCAAATCCAGTGTCGCCATGGAATCCAGGAAACAAGCCGCCAGACGCCCCAGGCCACCGTTGCCCAAGGCAGCATCAATTTCGATTTCTTCGACTTTTTCCAGGTCTTGTCCCAGTGCTTTCAGGCCCTTACGCAATGAGGGCTCTATGCCCAAATTGAGTGCGGCATTCGACAGCGTGCGGCCAATCAAAAATTCCAGCGAAAGGTAATAAAGCTGCTTTGGATCTTGCCCGGCATTCTCCTCCGCTGTTTTCAGTTGTTTCTCAATGAGTTGATCGCGCACGGCGTGCGCGGACGCTTCAAACCAGTCCCGCTCACTGGCGGTCTTGACGGATTTTCCTTCGGTGTAGGTAAGATGATTGGCCAGCGTCCGTTCAAATACGAGAGGATTGGAACGGTCTAGGGGCTTGGAACTGGATTTTTTTGAAGAACTCATGATGTTGCCTGTATTTTAAAATAATTCTATAGATGAAATTTGAATCCGGACGGATTTTAGCAACTAACCGCGCCCCTGTCACATGATAAACAGAGAGCTGCCCGACACGCGGCGACTCGCAGCCGATCCTGACAACCCTATTCGAACAGCCAATTTTTCACTCGACCCGCCACAGAAAAACAGAAATCAGCCCTGTTTTTCGTTATGCCCGCCAAATTCAAAGCGTAACGCCGAGAGCAATTTATCCGCGTAGTCCGCTTCGCCACGCGATGAAAAACGGTTGAACAACGCCGCCGTCAATACCGGTGCGGGTGTGCCCGATTCGATAGCCGCAATACTGGTCCAGCGTCCCTCGCCGGAATCGGATACACGCCCGCTGAAACTGCTCAAATCGGCATCTCCCTGCAACGCGTGTGCGGTCAAATCCAGCAGCCACGAACCCACTACGCTGCCACGCCGCCACAATTCAGCGACTTCGGCGACATCAATATCGAAGCGCAAGGTGTCCGGTTCGCGCAACGGCGTGGTTTCCGCATCAGCCTGCCGCTCGACCGCACCTACATTGGCGTGGCGCAATAGATTGAAGCCTTCGGCATAAGCGGCCATCAGGCCATACTCGATGCCGTTGTGTACCATTTTGACGAAGTGCCCGGCTCCGGCCACGCCGCAATGCAAGTAGCCCATTTCAGCGCTGCTGGGCGTACCGGTACGGCCATCCGTGCGTGCTGCCGTTGCTACGCCGGGCGCCAGCGAGACAAAAATAGGTTGCAAACGGGATACTGCGGTCTGGTCGCCGCCTATCATCAGACAGTAGCCGCGCTCCAGCCCCCATACGCCACCGCTTACGCCGACATCGACATAGTGTATCGCCCGGGCGGAAAGCGACCGGGCACGCAGAATATCGTCCTTGTAGTAGGAGTTCCCGCCGTCTATCAACACGTCATCGGCTTCCAGCAACGGGGTCAACTCGGCTATGCTGGCATCCACAACGGCAGCGGGCAGCATCAGCCAGACGGCACGCGGCGTTTCCAGCTTAGCTATAAAATCCTCAATACTCTCTGCTGCAACCGCACCCTCCTTTGCCAGTGCCTGTACCGCCTCGGTGCTGCGGTCAAACACGACACACTGGTGTCCGGCACGCTGCAAACGGCGCACCATGTTTGCGCCCATACGTCCCAACCCTATCATTCCGATCTGCATTTTCTTTTTCCTCTTAGTTCATTCATTATCGGTAGTGCCGCGCGATCAAGATGCCACTCGGCGTTGCTAATTTGTGCGGCGGGCAATGCCACGCCGCGCAATATCTGTTCCAGTGCCTCACGCTTGCCCGCGCCAGCCACCATAAATAATTTTCTGTGGGCGGCATTCAGCGTGCCCATGCCCAGCGATACCCGCTCGGCGGGCGGCTTGGGCGCATTGAATACCGGCACGGCAGCATCAATCCCGGTGTTAGCCGGATTGCCTGGAAACAGGCTGGCCGTATGTCCGTCCTCACCCATTCCCAGCAATACCAGGTCCAGTCTGCCGGCAGATTCCAGTTCAAGCGTATATCTGGCTGCAGCTGCGATTGCGCCAAGTTCCGCCGGTATGCAGTGAATATTGACCTGCGGCAGGGTGACATGATTAAGTAAGGCCGCGCGAGCCATGCTGTCATTACGCAGGGCATCACCCTCAGGCAGGCAGCGTTCATCACCGAAATACAGCCGCACACGGCTCCAGTCGATGGCGATATAGCGCAGTTTTTCATAGCAGCGGCGCGGTGTTTCACCCCCGGCCAGCGCCAGATGAAAGACACCGCGTGCGTCTATCGCTTCAGCAGCCAATCCGGCAATGCGCCGCGCGACCGCCGCGCTTAACATTTCCGGGTCGTCATGGATAAATACGGCTTGCGCACCTGGTAAAGCAGCAACATTCAGTTCACTTGCCTCCTCCTCAGCGAGTTTGGCGGCGCGCAAGGCCGGGCCATAAAGTGCCGCGCGATCATTCAGAATCACCCTGACCGGCATGGCTTCCAGCAAGGGGCGCATCCGGCCTTTGCCAAGGAAGGCTTCCATAAATGTTCCGTTCTGCAGCAAAGGCAGGATTTTCGGGGCGATGCCCCCGCCCAGATACAGGCCGCCGCGACTCATCACCTTGAGCGCGAGATTGCCTGCTTCTGCGCCATACAGGCGCGCAAACCACTCCAGCGTGGCTACGCAGATTTCATCACGTCCTGCCAATGCCGCATTGGCAATCGCGGCTGCCGCGTCCCCGTCGCGTATTTCTGCGCTCAGCCAGTCCGGTACAGCACTATTTCGATACTGGCGCAGGAATTCATGCAGACTGAGCAGGCCCATGCCGGATACCACGCGTTCCCAGCTGACGTGCTGATGTTGTTGTTGCAGGTGGCGCAACAAGGCGATCTCTTGTGTATTGGCCGGACTGAAGCTGGCATGTCCGCCTTCGGTGGCGAACGGCTGGTAGTTTTCCCCATCCCAGTACAAACCGGCTTCGCCCAGCCCCGTACCGGCGGCGATCACGGCGGCATTGCCGCAGGCTGATTCAGCGCCTGCCTGCAGGGTCAGTAAATCTTCCGTCCCCAGAGCCGGCAAGCCGTACGCTGTGGCTTCCAGATCGTTGAGCAGGGTACAGGTAAAACCGTACTGACGCTGCAATGCATCGGCATCTATCCGCCAGGGTAAATTGGTGGTCTGCACCACCCTGCCCTGTACCGGGCCTGCAATGCCGAAAGCGGCAGAGGTGACGTGAAACTCGCGCAGGTTGGCATGCAGAAAATCGTCCAGCAGCATTCCGAATTCGGCGTAATCCCGGCTGGGGTAGCTGACTTCGCGCAGGATATGCACTTGCGTACCGGCAACTTCCACGATGGCCAGGCGCGTTTTCGTGCCGCCTATGTCGCCTGCAAGTATGCTCATATTAGTATGCCTTTAAATCCGCACCGTCCAGATTCAGTGAATGACGCCAGAACTGATCATCGCGGTCGAATAAGCGGTATGTGCCGCGCGGCCCCCAGCTTCCCGCCGGGTAGCTGTTGATAAAGTCGCGCTCCATGGACCAGACTTTGAGGATGGGGTCGATGACGCGCCATGCGGTCTCCACCTCGTCGATACGCAGAAACAGAGAATGATCGCCTAGCATCACGTCCAGCAACAGACCCTCGTAGGCATCAAAATCTTCCTCGCTGCCCTTGCGATAGGTGGCATCCAGACTGATGCTGCGGGTATGCAGATCCAGCCCAGGCACCTTGACCTGCATTTCCATTTTCAGGCAGTCATCGGGCTGGATGCCCAGCATGATCCAGTTCGGTTGTGACGGGCCGCTGCGCGTGTGGCGCATCAAATCCTGTGGCGGTTTCTTGAAACGGATGCAGATCGCCGAGCTGTTCTCCGGCATGCGCTTGCCGGTGCGCAGATAAAACGGCACGCCTGCCCAGCGCCAGTTATCGACGAATAATTTCAGTGCCGCATAGGTTTCAGTGGTGCTGTCGGCCGCCACGCCGGGTTCTTCCAGATAACCGGGAACTGTCTTGCCGTCTATGCTGCCGCTGGCGTACTGGCCGCGGAAGGCGTGGGCATGCACGGCATTCTGCGTGATCGGGCGGATAGCCTTGAGCACCTTGACTTTCTCGTCGCGCAAATGCTCGGCAGCCATGGTCACCGGCGGCTCCATCGCCACCAGGGCCAGCAGTTGCAGCAAATGGCTCTGTATCATGTCGCGCAACGCGCCCGCACCTTCGTAATAATCGGCGCGCCCTTCTATCCCCAGCGTCTCGGAATGGGTGATTTGCACATGATCGATGTAGTGATTATTCCACAACGGCTCCAGCAGCAGATTGGCGAAGCGGAACACCATCACGTTCTGAACCGTGCCTTTGCCCAGATAATGGTCGATGCGGAAAATTTGCGGCTCTTTCAGATGTTTGTACAGACTGCCCTGCAGGGTCTGGGCGCTCAGCAAGTCGTAACCGAAAGGTTTTTCGATCACCACGCGACGCCAGCCGTTTTTCTCCTTGAGCAATCCCACACCGCCGAGCGCCTCTATGATGGCGGGAAACTCCGAGGGGCGCACCGCCATGTAGTACACCATATTGGGCGGAAACTCGGCGTTCCCTTCCAGCAACTGCTGCAAGCGCGTATAGGCTGCATCATCGCCGGGCGGAATGGCCTGGTAATGCATGCGTGCACAAAAGCGCGCCCGCGCCCCCTGGTCCAAGCCCAGCGGGAAGGCCTGTTGCAACATATTGCCAACGGCGTCCACCCACTCTTCGCGTTCGCGCAGCTCAATACCGCAGCCCAGTATGATCAGACGTTCGGGCAGACGCTTCGCAATCTCCAGGCGAAACAGCGCCGGAATCAGTTTGCGGCGGCTCAGATTGCCGGCGGCACCAAAGATAACCAGCGTGCAGGGGTCGAGTACTTTCATTTCGCTTCTTTCATGTGTGAGCGCATCATAGACAGACGAATAATAACCCGATGAGGCTCGCGGGTTTGCATTTACTTTTCGCCCGCTGCGCCATGCACATCGCTGTTCAGGCTGGTCTCTGCGATCAATTCGTCCAATACGGCATCGGTCAATTTTTGTGGCAATTGTTTGCCGGGCTTTACGCCCAGCCCCTTGAGCATCTCGGCCTGGCGAATGACGTTTCCCCGGCCACGGG
>JAUSLX010000091.1 GCA_030645775.1 Gallionella sp.
TATTTGTGTGCATGATCGGCGCGCTCATTGTTCTGGGAACGCCATGTCGAAATTTCGCGGATGTCTGATATTGATCCCAAGATGTTTGGCTGTGCGCAGGTTGATCGCCATCAACACTTCACGCAAGGGAAACATGCCGGATACCTCATTTTCGCCGGAAGTCAGAAAGCTGAGTGCAGAACCGGCAAGATGGCGGCCCAGTTCGACATTGTTCGGATACAGTGAGAACAGCACTCCGCGCCTGACGTGACCGAAACTGCTGGAAAAAACGGCCAGATTGCGCATCCAGGATTCCTCCAATACCAGGGGTAGCACCGAACCCTCTTCTACCGTAGTGGAATCCTGAGGCAACCATAAGGCATCCTGACTGCTGTCGGCGGAGGCAAGAATTTTCTGGTAAGCCAGCATCGCGCTGCGCAAGTCCTGTGCCTCGTAGGCCGTGAATTCCAGCCCCTGAGTGCGCGCAGCCTCTTTCGCCAGACGCATCATCCACGCATTCTGGCGCGGGTCATACACGGTGAACACCCGTCGCACCCCAGGTTTCATGCCTTTCAGTCGTGAGAACAGCAGCGCCGGGTCAGGCGACAGGCTGTTGACCGGATGATCGCGCACTTCATTCTCCGGCGCCGTCAACACGGCACCCATCACCACACGGATATTGCTATCCAGCGCGGCAGAGACATTCACGCCCTGTCTGCCCAGCGCGATCACCACCCGTACATCCTGGCGGCGCAGGGAACTGTTCAACTCACCGACATCCACGCTCGTGCCCAGCGCGAAATGGCTGACGCGCCCCCGGGCTTGGGCATCAATGCCACCAATAATCTGTGTGAATACACTGCGATAGGGTTCGCCGATGTCCGGATAGATGACCGCGATGGTGCCCTCAGCCTGTGCGAATTTGTTGGCAAGACTTCTGGTTGCGACGGCAACCACGGGGCCGGCGACCAAAACAGGGAAAACCACCACATCGGGAAAGGCTTCGATGGTCTGGATCACCTCGGCGTAGTCAGCCTGTAACGGAGCCGAAGAGGGTAACAAAAAGGATGTGTTGATCGAGTGAGTCGCACGGGCGAAATCCGCCTGCGACGGCTCGACTGCCAAGGTATTCGGGTCTTTCAATGTCGCCCATGCAGGACTTGCCGCCGTTATCAGTAATGAAGCCAGCAACACCGCGCCAGCCCTTATATGGCAAGGAAACGTGATGCAGGACAACTGTGTGAATATACCCATGATTGTTTTTTCGTTGGCATTCAAGTGAGCCTGATTACAAGTCAATCTGAATAGTTATCGGCAAAAAATTTTCACTTATTGCGATAGTATCAGGATTTATATAACCCTTATTCGATTTGTGGGTTAAAAAATTCAGTCCGATGGAAAATTGCGGTAGCATTGTGCCCCGCACGAATAAGCGCCGACGGACCGACAAAGCCGGTATTCGCCGGCAGACAATAATAACAGGGTGTAGTTAACGAGGATGTTCCGACATGGGCGCTAAAATTTTGCCTGTCAATAACCACACGCAGGTGCTTGAGGAAAGTTCAGTAATCGTACCGGCTCAAGCGCTGGAAATGGCCGATCTGCTGGTCGCCTATCTGGAACAGATAGGTGTCGAATACGTGTTCGGAGTGCCGGGCGGCGCCATTGAACCGCTGTTTAACGCCATGGCGCGCAGCGGACGGCGCGGCGGCCTGCGGACAATAGTGGCGCGACACGAAGCGGGGGCTGCGTTCATGGCCGATGGCTATGCCCGTGAAACCGGGCGTCTGGGCGTATGCTGCGCCACTTCCGGCCCAGGCTCGACCAACATGATCACCGGGGTGGCTTGCGCTCACGACAACAATGTTCCGCTGCTGGCGATCAGCGGTCTTCCGGCGCTGCCTTCGTTCGGCAGAGGCGCGTTGCAGGAATCGTCCGACACCGGGGTTAACGCCTTTGCGATGTTTCACCACTGCACCCGTTACAACGCCATGGTATCCCACCCCAGCCAGTTCGAACGCAAGCTGGCCAACGCCCTGATGACGGCGCACCAGGCTACCGGCGGCCCGGCACACCTGGCAATTCCGCTGGACATCCTGCGCGGCGCGATACCCTCCGCCGTTCCTGCCTATAATCTGGCTGCCTTGTTCAAACAGGAACCCATCCTGATTGATGAACGCGCGATACAGCGACTTCGTGACGAACTGCGGCAATCCCCGCGCATTGCGTTCGTAATCGGCGCTTCCTGCATCGAAGCCATCGAAGCGATCATGGAACTGGTCGAGCTGACCCGGGCACTGTTTATCACTACCCCGGACGCAAAAGGTTACATCAATCCCCGACATCCGGCTTATTGCGGCGTATTCGGCTTCGGCGGCCACGACAGCGCCGTTGGCCTGCTGGGCAGCAAGCCTGACATCGTGCTGGCTTTTGGCACCGGCTTCAGTGAATTTGTCAGTGGCGGCTGGTGCGATTCCCTGCTCAACAACCGCCTGGTACACATAGATAATTCAGAGGAAAACCTGATGCGTTCGCCGATGGCCATGCTCCACGTGCGCGGCCACATCCGCTCGGTATGCGAACGCCTGAACGAGTTGCTAAAAGCCGTTCCCTCGTCCGAAGCCGGTGGCGTCATGCGCCTGAACGACATAGCCGGAGTAACCCTGCAATCGCCTGAAAGTTACACCTCCAACGACACCCCGATCAAGCCGCAACGTCTCATGAAAGCGCTGTCCGAGCGCTGCCCGCCCGACACCCGCTTCCTCGCCGACTCCGGCAACAGCATGGTGTGGACGGTACATTATCTCCAGCCGCTCAATCGGCGGATTGAGCGCATGCGCCAGCACGTCGTCGGGAAAATGCCGGAGCAACGCTCGGGTACGGCCAACTGGTTGCACGTGATGATGGATTTCTGCCCGATGGGCTGGGCCATCGGTGCGGCGGACGGCATCGCCCGGGGTAATCCGCTTTGTCCGGTAGTTTGCATTACCGGCGACGGCGCTTTTCTGATGAGCGGGCAGGAAATCACCGTGGCCGCCATGGAAGGACTAAGCGTCGTTTTCGTCGTGCTCAACGACAGTGCCTTGGGAATGGTCAAACACGGCCAACGGCTGGCGGGCGCCGAAGCCATCGGTTACGAGTTGCCACTGGTCGATTACCGCAAGCTCGCAGAAGCCATGGGGATACCCGGCCACGTTATCCGCTCGCCGCAAGAGCTGGACAATCTTGATTTCAACACTATCCTGCGGCGCAAAGGGCCGACGCTGCTCGATGTGCGTATTGACGGCGAAGAAGTACCGCCCATGGTGCTGCGCATGAAAACACTGGGAACCCTGAAATGAGCACGGACAAAATACACACGCGCATCTGGCGCGAAGAAGCCGAACACGATAATCCTTTCGCTACGCGTGCGGCCTTCTGCCGGGGCTACGATGTTTACGGCGAGATGCTGGGCAACGCCCGCTGGGTCGAAATGCTTTACTTGTTGTTCCGTGAAGAAGCGCCGAGCGCATCGCAGACGGACTTGCTGGAAGCGCTGGCGGTCGCGCTGGCCAATCCGGGCCCGCGCGATGCCTCGGTGCATGCCGCCATGTGCGGTGGCGTGGCCGGCTCAACCGCCGCTTCATCCCTTATGGCTGCGCTGGCCGTAGGAGCAGGGCAACTGGCAGGAGGCCGTGAGGTATTTCTGGCGATGGAAGGATGGGCGCTATGCGGCACCGATTTCGACGCATGGAAAAAACGCCTCGCCGGACTGGAAGCGATTCCGGGCAGCATCTGGCCGAAACCTGAACACCCGCCCGGTTTCGATCCGCACGGTGTCAGCACGGCCACTCACGTGAAGCAAACGCTTGCCTGTCTTGCGGGTTTGAGCTCCGGCGCATTTTTGCCGTGGTTGCAGCAAAACTTGCCGGACCTGGAAACCGCAGCCGCTTGTCCGCTCGCGCTGTCCGGCGTGGCCGCCGCCGCTTTCAGTGATCTGTGCTTCAGCCCCGAACAGGGCGAAATGCTGCACCTGCTGTTGCGCCTGCCTGGTGCCGCAGCCCATGCGCTGGAGCAGGAAAACTACGGCTACAAGCGTTTTCCATTCTACCCGGTGGAACTGGAAGACGATCCCGCTGCCGGGGAGATGCCATGAACGGCCCCGAATTACTGGCTGCTCACACCGGCATTCTGCGCACTAAAGTCGGCGCTTGCTGGCCGGGCGCGCGCGCTGTATTTCGCGGCCACGACCTGCATCATGATTTACACAATACCGATTGGCTCGAACTGTACCTGTTCGGTATTACCGGGCGACGCTTCACGCCCCGGCAGATCAAGCTGCTGCACGGTATTTGGGTGTTGACCAGCTATCCCGATGCTCGCATCTGGAACAACCGCGTCGCTGCCCTCGCCGGCAGCAGTCGCAGCTCACCTGTATTGGGTTTGGCCGCCGCACTGGCTGTTTCCGGGGCGCGCATTTACGGCGGCGGCCCCAGCCTGTGCGCCATCGACTTTTTTCTGCGCGCCGGGCAAGCGGTTGATTCCGGTCGTGAACTGCGCGACTTTATGGTCGAGGAGTTGAAATCGCGCTACATCTACGGCTATGGTCGTCCTATCGACTCCTGCGACGAGCGTTTGCCGTGGCTCGCCAGTCTGGCCGGGGAGCAGGGACTGGATCAGGGACGGCATTTCAAGATGGCATTCGAGGTCGAAAAAATCCTGCTGGAGATGGGTAAAGCCAATTTGCGCATGAATTATGCCGGTATGATTTCCGCCCTGGGCGCTGATTTTGGGCTGACGGCGGGGGAATTTAATATTTTTATCGTTCCGATGTTCCTCGCAGGAATGCCGCCATGCTGGGTGGAAGCGGCGGAAAAACCTGAAGGAACGCTTTTCCCCACGCCATGCGGTGAAATTGCTTATCAGGGAGTATCAATACGAACATGGCGAGGTAGAATCGCATGAGCAACAAAGCGGAACGCACACCGCATTCGATTAAACTTCGCCCGGCGAAGGCCGTTATGTCAGTTACGAAAGTACATACGCAAGTACTACTCTTGAGAAAAATATGAAAAACAATTATTGGCATCTTTTTCCGCTTAGCTTGTTTTTGCTCCATGCACCCGGTGTTCTTGCACAATCCAGCGAGGAAGAGGAACTTGCGCTGGTCTATGGCGACCACTCCACCATCAGCATCGCGACGGGCAGTTCGCAAGCCATCACCCGAGCGCCTTCAGCCGCGACGGTGATTACTTCCCGCGACATCGAAGCCATGGGCGCCACCGATCTGGATCAGGCGCTGGAAAGCGTACCGGGGCTGCATGTCTCTTTACTGAATGTCGGCATGCACCCGATCTACAGCTTTCGCGGCATTCACACCAAATACAGTCCGCAGGTCCAGATGATGGTGAATGGCATCCCGATCACCAATGTTTTTATGGGTGATTTCAGCCAGTTTTGGGGCGGCATGCCGCTGGAAAATGTGGCGCGCATCGAGGTGATACGTGGGCCGGGTTCGGCGCTGTATGGCGCGGATGCTTTTTCCGGTGTGATCAATGTCATCACCAAGACGGCGGCGGACATCAAGGGCACTGAATACGGCGCACGTATCGGTAGCTTCAACACAAAAGATGCCTGGATGCAGCATGGCGGCAAGCTGGGGGCGCTGGATGCCGCTTTCTATCTGCGGGCGGGCGTTACCGACGGCTACAAGGGCATTATCCAGCAGGATTCCCAAACGGCCTGGGATGCTATTTTCGGCACAAAGGTGTCTCTTGCGCCCGGTCCGCTCAATGCGGAACGCAAGGCGATTGATGTGCGCGCCGATTTGTCCTACGAAGCGTGGCGCTTTCGGGCGGCTTACCAGCAACGCGAAATAGGGATGGGCGCGGGGCTTGCCGGTGCGCTGGATCCCAACGGGCGCGCGCCTTCATCCAGGCTGTATCTGGATCTCAATTATGAGCAGGCCAACTGGGCGCAAAACTGGGATGTATCCGGCGTCGTCGGCTATTACGACATCAAGGATAAGCAGGGTAATCCGGCCTACACCTTGTTTCCGGCAGGTGCTTTTGGCGGCGCATTCCCCAATGGCATGATCGGTAATCCCGGACATTCAGAGCAGCACACTCACGCCAGCGTTTCCGCCGTCTATACCGCTTTCGAGCAGCATCGGCTGCGCGTCGGCACGGGGTTCAGGGTGGAGGATTTGTATGCGGTAACGGAAAGCAAAAACTATGATGCGTTATTTGCCCCTCTGCCCGGTGGTCTGGTGGATGTGACCGGCAATCCGGCCCTGGTTTTTTTGCTGCCGCACAAGCGGAATCTGACCTACGTCTTCGCTCAGGACGAATGGAGTTTCGCAAAAGACTGGACGCTGACAGCGGGCGTGCGGCATGACCGCTATTCCGACTTCGGCGGCACGACCAATCCCCGCCTGGCGCTGGTTTGGGATGCGTCCTACAACGTTGTAATCAAGGCCATGCATGGCACGGCCTTCCGCGCACCTTCCTTCGTAGAACAATACAACATCAACAATCCGGTGGCGATTGGCAGCCCCAATATCAGGCCGGAAACCATAACCACGAATGAACTGGCGTTTTTCTGGCAGCCGGTGGATAAGTTGAAAACCAATCTGAATTTTTTCCACTACCGCATGAGCAACATCATTTTGGTCTCTGCCGCGAAGTATCAAAACGCCGGCGATCAGACCGGGCGCGGACTGGAGTTTGAGGCGGTTTTTGAGGCTGCCGACAATCTGCGACTGACCGGCAATTTCTCCCTGCAGCGCTCCATTGACGGAGCCACCGGGCAGGATGCGGGCATGGCGCCGCATCGTCGTCTGTTCGGTCGGGCAGACTGGCGCTTCATGCCGCTATGGCAGTTCGGCGCCACGCTCAATAACGTGAGTGGCAGAATGAGGGAGCCGGGCGACATCCGTCCCCTGATTCCAGACTACACCACGGTGGATTTGAGCTTGCGGCGCGAAAAATTCGCAGGCAGCTGGGAAGCGCGCGCCATGTTGACGAACCTGTTCAATAGTGATGTCAGAGAACCGACCTTTAAATCGGTAGGCATGTTTTCTGATCTTCCGATGCCGGGACGCGCTTTTTATCTCCAATTCCAGCACGGGCTTTAAGCCGGATTGCCCCACACCCAAATAGTACATTGGAAAAAACTCGTCATTACGCGCGCTATCGGTTACTTACCCCAGCAAATGTTTAATCAGATCGCGTTCGTCGAGCAATTCCTTGTGACTGTCTTTCATGTGGCGGCGTCCCAGTTCGCTGATCGGCAAGTTCTGCACGATGCTGAAATGGCCATTCCGGCAAGTAACCGGGAAACCGTAGATTACGCCCTCCGGAATGCCATAACTGCCGTCGGACGGCACGCTCATAGTCACCCAGTCGTTATGATGGGAACTTAACAACCAGTCATGGATATGTGAGATAGCGGCGTTGGCCGCACTCGCCGCACTGGACAGGCCGCGTGCTTCGATAACCGCAGCACCGCGTTTTTGTACGGTGGGAATAAATTCAGTTTCCACCCATTGCTGATCCGGCAGAATGTCGCGCACCAGACGTCCGCGTATCTCGGCGTGATCCAGATCAGGGTATTGTGTGCCGGAGTGATTGCCCCAAATAACCATCTTCTTGATGTCGCGGACGGGCTGGAACAGCTTGTGCGCGACCTGAGCGATGGCGCGGTTGTGATCCAGGCGCATCATCGCGCTAAAATTCTTCGGGTCGAGATCGGGTGCATTCTTCATCGCAATCAGCGCATTGGTGTTGGCCGGATTGCCGACCACCAGTACCTTGACGTGACGCGCAGCCAGTTCGTTGAGCAGCTTGCCCTGAGCGGAAAAAATCGCGCCGTTGGCTTCGAGCAAATCACGGCGTTCCATGCCTTTGCTGCGCGGGCGGGCGCCTATCAGCAGCGCGATTTCGGTATCCCTGAAAGCAACTTTCGGATCGTCGGTGATGATGATCTGTTGCAGTAGCGGAAAGGCGCAATCCTCCAGTTCCATCATTACACCGCGCAACATCTGTTGCGCCTGCGGCAAGTCGAGCAATTGCAGGATGACCGGCTGTTCGCGCCCCAGCATGTCGCCGTTGGCGATACGAAACAGGGTTGCGTAGCCGATTTGTCCGGCCGCGCCGGTGACGGTAATGCGTACGGGTGCTTTCATGGGGGATGCTCTGGAGGAGGGCGTGAGCGCATCATAGTGCTTTTGGTTTTCTCGTGCCATGCAAAAGGTGTAACATGCCGCTCAGCATTTTCGCCATGGCAAAGGTTGCTAATGAATAAAGTTCGCCCGAAACACCTTGCGCTGTATCTGATCAAATTGCCTCTTCCCGGTTTTGTTTCCATTCTTCATCGCGTCAGCGGTCTGGCCCTGTTTCTGGCACTTCCGCTGTTGCTGACGATGCTGCAATACAGTCTGAGCTCTATTGTGACTTATGAGCAATTGATGGAGGTGCTGGCACACCCGCTGGCGAAGCTGATGTTATTAGGCTTGCTGTGGTCATTTCTGCATCACTTTTGCGCCGGACTGCGCTATCTGGCGATTGATCTGCACTATGTCAGCAACCTCAAACAGGCACGCGACAGCAGCAAAATTGTCATGCTGGTGAGTCTGCTATTGACGTTATTGTTGGGGGCAAAATTATGGTAAACCGTACCGTCGTCGGCGCACATTACGGCCTGCGCGACTGGTTGATTCAGCGCGTCACCGCCGGGGTAATGGCGCTGGGCACTCTGGCACTGGCTGTGTATGTCATGCTGCATCCTGATCTGGGTTACGACCGCTGGACCGGATTGTTTTCCAGCCAGGCAGTGCGCGCCTTCGCGCTGCTGTTCCTGCTGAGTCTGTTTTATCACGCCTGGGTTGGCATGCGCGACATTGTGATGGATTACGTCAAGCCGACAGGGATGCGACTAACCATACATGTTCTGGTTGTTTTGACCTTGTTGCTTTATACGATCTGGTCGGTGCAAATTTTGTGGGGAATGTAATGGCCGTTGCTAAAAGAACGTTCGATGTGGTGGTGGTGGGGGCTGGCGGTTCGGGAATGCGCGCAGCCTTGCAACTGGCTGAAGCCGGACTGAAGGTAGCCGTGCTCTCCAAAGTATTTCCTACCCGTTCGCATACGGTCGCCGCACAGGGCGGCATCGCGGCCAGTCTGGGCAATGTCAACGAGGATAACTGGCACTGGCACATGTACGACACGGTGAAGGGTTCGGATTATCTGGGCGATCAGGATGCCATCGAATTCATGTGTCGCGCAGCCCCCGAAGTCGTGTATGAACTGGAACATTACGGCATGCCGTTTGACAGGCTGGACAGCGGCAAGATATACCAGCGCCCGTTTGGCGGGCACATGCAGGATTACGGCAAGAATCCGGTACAGCGCGCCTGTGCGGCGGCGGATCGTACCGGCCATGCCCTGCTGCATACCCTGTATCAGCAGAACGTCAAGGCCAACACCCATTTTTTCATCGAGTGGATGGCGCTGGACCTGATACGCGATGAAGAGGGTGATGTGCTGGGCGTGACCGCGATGGAGATCGAAACGGGCGAAGTCATGCTGTTTCAGGCACGCGCGACGCTGCTCGCCACGGGTGGCGCGGGACGTATTTTCCAGTCGAGCACCAATGCCTTCATCAATACCGGCGATGGGCTGGGGATGGCGGCGCGCGCCGGTATCCCGCTGGAAGACATGGAATTCTTTCAGTTTCATCCAACCGGGGTATATGGTGCGGGGGTGTTGATTACCGAAGGCGTGCGCGGCGAAGGCGGTTATCTGGTGAACAGGCACGGTGAACGTTTCATGCCCAAATATGCACCGAATGCCAAGGATCTGGCCAGTCGCGACGTAGTGTCACGCGCCATGACGATAGAGATTAACGAGGGGCGCGGCTGCGGGCCGCTGGGCGACTATCTCATGCTCAAGCTGGATCATCTGGGCGACGAGGTAATCAAACAGCGCCTGCCGGGCATCCGTGAAATCGCACTGAAATTTGCGCATGTCGATCCGGCCCAAACCCCCATTCCAGTCGTGCCGACCGCGCATTACATGATGGGTGGCATCCCGACCAATTACCACGGACAGGTGGTCGCGCCTTACAAGACCGGACCGGACGAAGTCGTGCGCGGCCTGTATGCAGTGGGCGAATGCGCCTGCGTATCGGTGCATGGCGCGAATCGCCTGGGCTGCAATTCGCTGCTCGACTTGCTGGTGTTCGGGCGTGAAGCCGGGCGACAGATTATCCGGGATTTACAAAGCAACTCGCACCCCAAACCCTTGCCCGGTGACGCCGCCGATCGCCCGTTGGCGCGCCTGGCGCGGCTGGAAAACCAACAGAATGGCGAACGCGTCTCCGAGGTCGGTGATGCGATGCGCAAAACCATGCAGAAGCATTGCGGCGTATTCCGCTTTTCCGACTTGCTCGCGCAAGGGGTGGCGCAAATCAGGCAAATAGCCGAACGTGTTGCGCACACTGAAATTCAAGATAAGAGCCGTGTATTTAATACCGCACGCATCGAGGCGCTGGAGCTGGATAACCTGATCGAAGTCGCGCAGGCGACGATGATCGCCGCTGAAGCGCGTAAAGAGAGCCGCGGAGCGCATGCGCGCGATGACTATCCGCTACGTGACGATGTGAGCTGGCTGAAACACAGCCTGTATTTTTCCGAGGGACATCGGCTGGATTACAAACCGGTACGCCTGAAACCCCTGACCGTGGATTCCTTCCCGCTCAAGGCGCGGGTGTATTGAGATGAATAAGGTCGGAGCGCGGGCGTCCCGCCCGCAACAAATAAAAGATGGCGGGCGTGACGCCCGCGCTCCAGCTTCAAAGCATGCCCCAAAATACTGGCACAGTCGCGGCTATCTACCGCATTGTGATGTGCCCGGTTTGCTCCAGTTTATAACCTTTCGTCTAGCTGATTCATTACCCGCAGATGCGTTTGAAGGTTTGTGTCAGGATAGCGATGAACGGCACAGCAGAATCGAGGAGTTGCTCGATGCTGGCTATGGCGAATGCTTGTTGCAGCACTCGGAGGTTGCCGCTATCGTCGAAAATGCGTTGCTGCATTTTGATGGGCAGCGATATTTGTTGCTGGCGTGGTGTGTCATGCCCAACCATGTTCATTTATTGATCCAGACTTGCGAGGAATGGAATTTGCCCGACTTGCTGCACGGCTGGAAGTCGTTCACCTCCCACGCAATTAACAGCCATCTCGGGCGAAACGGAGCGGTTTGGATGGTCGATTATTTTGATCGATATATACGCGACGATCTCCATCTGGCCGCCGTGATTGAATACATACATGGTAATCCGGTCAAGGCCGGATTGGCCGATGACGAAAAGGCCTGGCCGTATTCGAGTGCGGGACGCCCGCATGACGTAGAACAAGATATTTGAAAGTTGCGGGCGGGACGCCCGCGCTCCAACAGGACCATGCTATGAAATTCAGAATTTATCGTTATAACCCTGAAACCGACGCGGCGCCGCGCATGCAGAACTACGAACTGAACGTAGAGTCGGCTGGCAAGATGTTGCTTGATGCGCTGGTACTGTTGAAGGAGCAGGACGACAGTCTCAGCCTGCGCAAGTCCTGCCGCGAAGGGGTGTGCGGGTCGGATGCGATGAACATTAACGGGCGCAACGGTTTAGCCTGCATCACGCCGCTGTCCTCGCTCAAAGAGCCGGTGGAATTGCGCCCCTTGCCCGGCCTGCCGGTAATCCGCGATCTGATCGTGGACATGACGCAGTTCTTCAAGCAATACCATTCCATCAAGCCTTACTTGATCAACAATGATCCGCCGCCGGAAACCGAGCGCCTGCAATCGCCTGTCCAGCGCGAACATCTGAACGGCTTGTACGAATGCATATTGTGCGGCTGCTGCACCACGGCCTGCCCGTCATTCTGGTGGAATCCCGATAAATTCGTCGGCCCGGCCGGATTGTTGCAGGCCTATCGTTTTATCGCCGATACGCGCGATCAGGCGACTGCCGAACGTCTGGATGACCTTGAAGATCCTTACCGCCTGTTCCGTTGCCACACCATCATGAACTGCGTGGATGTCTGCCCCAAGGAATTGAATCCGACCGAGGCCATCGGCCATATCAAGGATTTGATGATCAAGCGCATGGTTTGAAAAATGAGGACTGAGGGATGAGGGATGAGGGATGAGGAACGAAGAACGAGAAATGCGAAGCGAGGAGGTACTCAGTCCTCGCTCCTCAGTCCTCAGTCCTGAACTATTGCAACGGGTGCGCTGGCGCTGTCGGCGCGGTTTATTGGAGCTGGATATTGTGCTGGGGCGCTTTGTCGAGGCACACTACGCCCTATTGTCCGATAAAGAGCGGCAAATATTTGAAGAGTTTCTGGATATGCCTGACAATCCGCTCTGGGATATGATTTCAGGCAGGCAGGATGCCGTGTCGGATGAACAGGCCGCGCTGCTGGAAAAAATAAAATCGGTATAAACAGTCATTTCTAAATTGGAAGCCTGATGGAACAACAACTTAGCCAGAAAAAACGCATCGCAACACTAACCCTGGATGATGGTCGCAGCATTGAGTTGCCGATTATGTCCGGCACCATAGGGCCGGATGTCATTGATATTCATGCACTTAGTAAATTGGGCGTGTTTACTTACGATCCGGCTTTTTTCTCCACGGCGAGTTGCACCTCCGAAATTACCTATATTGACGGTGATGCCGGTCTGCTGTACTACCGTGGTTATCCGATCGAGCAACTGGCGGAAAAATCAGATTTTCTGGAAGTTTGTTATCTGCTTTTGGTCGGCCAATTGCCTGATGCGACGCAGAAGGCCGAATTTGTGCATAAAGTGAAATCGCACACCATCGTGCATGACCAGTTGGCCAAGTTTTTCAACGGCTTCCGCCGCGATGCGCATCCGATGGCGGTGATGGTCGGTGTGGTGGGCGCCTTGTCGGCGTTTTATCACGATTCGCTGGACATCAATAACGCCAAACACCGCGATCTGGCGGCGATGCGTCTGCTGGGCAAGGTGCCGACGATCGCCGCGATGGCTTACAAGTATCACAACGGCTATCCGTTCATGTTCCCGAAGAATAAATTCAGCTATGTGGAGAACTTTTTGTACATGATGTTCGCCACGCCCGCCGAGGAGTATGTGCCGAATCCAGTGCTGGTGCGGGCGCTGGAGCGTATCTTTATTCTGCATGCCGACCACGAACAGAACGCATCGACTTCGACCGTGCGGCTGGCAGGTTCCAGCGGTGCAAATCCGTTCGCCTGCATCGCCTCTGGTATCGCAGCCTTGTGGGGCCCGGCGCATGGTGGTGCCAACGAAGCTGCGCTGACCATGCTGGAAGAAATTGGCGACTCTACGCGGGTGGCGCAATTTGTTCAGGACGTCAAAGACAAGAAGCGATTGCTGATGGGCTTTGGTCATCGCGTGTACAAGAACATGGATCCGCGCGCCTCGGTGATGCGTGAAACCTGCCACGAAGTGTTGAAGGAACGGGGGCTGGAAAACGACAAGCTGTTCAAGCTGGCGATGGAGCTGGAGCAAATCGCGCTGAACGATCCGTATTTCATCGAACGCAAGCTGTATCCGAACGTGGATTTTTATTCGGGTATCGTGCTGCGTGCGTTGGGCATTCCAACCAATATGTTCACGGTCATTTTCGCCGTGGGTCGTACCATAGGCTGGGTTTCGCAGTGGAGCGAAATGATGGCGGCGAGTGACCGCAAGATCGGCAGGCCGCGCCAACTTTATACCGGCGCGACTCGGCGCGATTTTCTGCCTCTGGACAAACGGTGAACGAACCCGCCCATTTTCTCAAGATGATGCAGGACAACTCATTGTTGTTTGCCGCGCCTTTTGTCGAAGGTATTTATGAGCAGTATCTGCTTGATCGAAATAGCGTAACGGATGAATGGCGCGCCTACTTCGATACTTTTCCGGCATGGGATAACAGCGGGCACGAACAGGCGCACAGCCCAGTTCAGCGCGCGTTTGAGGCTTTGCCGAATGCAATGGGTGTACCTGATGCGGATCATGAACGCAAGCAGGTAAAAGTACTGCAACTGATCAATGCGCATCGCTTTCTGGGGGTGCGTGTCGCCAATCTTGACCCCCTTAACCGGCATGTCAAACCGGTTATTCCCGAGCTTGATCCTGTGTATTACGGCTTTGCTGAAGCCGATATGGACACCACGTATGAAACGGGTTCGCTGGTGTCAGCGGCACGTTTGACCCTGCGCGAAATCATGCGCCTGTTGCGGCAGACTTACTGCGGCAGCATAGGTGCGGAATACATGTACATCAGCGATGTGCCGCAAAAACGCTGGATACAGGACAGACTGGAAGGGGTGCGCGGTGTTTCCGGATATGATGCCGCACAGCGCCACCGTATCCTGGGGCGCCTCACCGCTGCGGAGACGCTGGAGCGTTATCTGCACACCAAATATGTAGGACAAAAGCGTTTCTCGCTGGAAGGCGGCGAAACCCTGATCCCGCTGCTCGATCACCTGCTGCAGCGCGCGGGTGGCCAGGGCGTGAAAGAAGCCGTGATAGGCATGGCGCATCGCGGACGATTGAATGTGCTGGTGAACATACTGGGTAAGCAGCCGCGCATGCTGTTCGCCGAATTCGAGGGCATCCATGCGGAAAATCTGACTTCCGGAGATGTGAAATATCATCAGGGATTTTCGGCCAATATACTGACACCTGGCGGCAAGGTGCATGTCGCGCTGGCCTTCAACCCCTCGCATCTGGAAATTGTCAATCCGGTAGTGGAAGGTTCCGTCCGGGCACGCCAGCATCGCCTGAAGGATCTGGAGGGCAACAAAGTCATACCGATACTGTTGCATGGCGATGCGGCATTCGCCGGGCAAGGTGTGGTGATGGAAACGCTGAACATGTCGCAGACGCGCGGTTTTCATACCGGGGGTACGATACACATCATCAATAACAATCAGATCGGCTTTACCGTCTCGGACAAGCGCGATATGCGCTCCAGCCATTATTGCAGTGATGTGGCGAAAATGATTGATGCCCCCATATTTCATGTCAATGCGGATGATCCTGATGCCGTGATGCTGATCACTGAAATCGCGCTGGATTACCGCATGCAGTTTCACCGGGATGTGGTGATTGATCTGGTGTGTTTCCGCAAGCTGGGACATAACGAACAGGATGAACCTCTGGTCACGCAACCCTTCATGTACCGTCATATCCGCCAGCATCCGGGTACGCGCGCACTCTATGCGCAGCGTCTGCTGGACCAAGGCGTGATCAATGCCGGGGAAGCCGATGAGATGATCGTGAATTATCGGCTGGCGATGGATCAGGGGCATAACTCGATACAGCCTGCGCTGGAAAACGGCGGCAATGTACCAGTGGAGAGTGTATGGGCGCCGTTCAAACGCGGTACAGCCTGGAATATTCCGGTGGATACCTCGGTTCCGCTGGATCGGCTGCAACAACTGGCGATGTCATTGACGACCGTGCCTGGCAAGGTGCAGGCCGGTATGCCGTCGCAAGGCGGCGACTCGCAAAATTTTGTTTTGCATGCGCGGGTGCAGAAAATTGTCGAAGACCGTGTTGCCATGGCGCGGGACGAATTGCCGCTGGACTGGGGGATGGCGGAAAATCTGGCCTATGCCACGCTGCTGACCGAGGGCTATCCGGTGCGACTCAGCGGGCAGGACGTCAAACGCGGCACGTTCTTTCATCGCCATGCCGCCTGGCATGACCAGAATCGCGTGGAATGGCACGAAGGCGTGTACATCCCGCTGCAACATCTGGCACCCGACCAGGCCGATTTCGCGGTGATAGATACACTGCTGTCCGAAGAGGCGGTGCTGGGTTTTGAATATGGCTATGCCACCGCCGAACCGAATTCGCTGGTGTTGTGGGAAGCGCAGTTCGGCGATTTTGCCAATGGCGCGCAAGTGGTGATTGATCA
>JAUSLX010000093.1 GCA_030645775.1 Gallionella sp.
TGAAATGCAAATCGATACGTCGCAAAACGTTAACCAATTGCATCTATTTAACTAAATTGCCGGACACGACTGTTAAAGGGGCAAATATCCGTATCATACTCACGCGGATAACCAGCGACTTGGCGGGTGTTTTTTAGCCGCTTAGTCGAATGGCTAGTTGTTTTATCAGGCGCGGAGAACGCGGAGAAAATCTCGTCATATAGCCTGGAAGCCGCAACGGCATTAGCGATAGAAGTAATTTCGTGAGAAGTCGCCTTCCTCCGCGTTCTCCGCGCCTTCGCGTGAAATCGCTTTTTCATGCAATGGGGTAGTGATCAACAGCCGACTACGACAGAGCCTTGCTTTTTATGGTCGGATTGCGTATAGTTTTGGTACCAAATCTAGTACTAAAAGAGGTCAGGATATGAATATCGTACCCGCACAGGAAATCAAGCGCCGGGGAATCGCGGCAGTGGATGATCTGATTGCCAAGGGTGATCTGCATGTAATCAGGAATAATCAGCCGCAGTATGTGGTGCTGTCCGAGGCGCGTTATCAGGATTTGATCGCGTCAGAGCAGGAAGCGCACTATGCCCGTGTCCGTGCGTCGCTTGCGGATGTTGAGGCTGGGCGTGTCAGTAAATTCAAGACGGCTACAGAACTTTTGGCAGCGCTGGATGCGGACGATGGCGCGTAATGTACGTCATCATAACGCCGCAACAGTTCCTTCGTCTGGCACGCAAGTTCTTCAAACAACATCCAGATTTGAAGCCACGCTTTGCAACGTTGCTCGTTGAATTGCAGAACGATCCGTATCAACCCAATCTGAAGTTGCATGCCCTGACCGGAAAGCTTGGTGGTTGTTACGCAATCAGTCTGACTTATAGTTATCGGATCACGCTGACTCTGATGGTCACGGAGCAGGAAATCATCCTGCTTGACATTGGCAGCCATGATGAAGTTTACCGTTAGGGAAACGCTGATTAAATCGTCTTTGCAATTCGCTTTCAGCGTAGGCGCGCCGAATCGAAGCATGGGTTAAAATCAAAGCCCTTCGTATTTGCAAACCTACTGTGATCCCCGATCCTCACTCTCCGATGCGTATCTCCCATCTCCGCCAGCGTTTGCGCGATCTCGGCGCCAAGCCGTGCCACGAAGACCGGCTGCTGCGCGGCTGGTCGCAGGTCTGTTCATACGATAGAAAGAACAGCCCCGCTGATAATTTTTTCCCGCTGGCGCTGCGCAACGAATTGCCGGTCATCGAGGCGCAGTTGAACAGACTGGCTCACCTGCGGAGCGAATATCCGGCAGGTAGTGGCGTCGCAAGATTGTTGGTGGAGCTGAATGACGGGCAGATGGTGGAGAGTGTGCTGCTGCCGCGCGGGGGGCTGTGCATCTCGACGCAGGTGGGGTGCGCGGTGGGATGCGTATTCTGCATGAGCGGTCGCGCAGGATTGATACGCCAGCTCGGCAGTGCGGAGGTCGTCGCGCAAGTGGTGCTCGCCCGTCGTCGCCGGGAGGTGAACAAGGTGGTGTTCATGGGCATGGGGGAGCCGGCGCACAATCTCGATAACGTGCTGGAGGCGATCGAGCTGCTGGGTATGCAGGGCAATATCGGTCACAAGAATCTGGTGCTGTCCACGGTCGGTGATTTGCGGGTGTTCGAGCGTCTGCCGCTGATGACGGTCAAGCCGGCACTCGCCTTGTCGTTGCACACCACCGATGCGACACTGCGCGCAAAATTGCTGCCTCAGGCACCGCCTATCGCGATCGAAGCGTTGGTGGAACGGGCCGAGGCGTATGCGTGCGCAACGAATTATCCGGTGCAATATCAGTGGACGTTGATCGAAGGGGTGAACGACAGCGATGCGGAACTCGAAGGGATCGTCAGGCTGCTCGCCGGGAAATACGCCGTGATGAACTTCATTCCGTTCAACGAAGTGGACGGACTGGCCTATCGCCGTCCTTCATCTGAACGTATCTCGGCAATGACAGACAATCTGATGCGGCATGGCATTCTCGCCAAGATACGCGATTCGGCGGGGCAGGAGATCGAAGGCGCGTGCGGGCAATTGCGCGCGCGGGCCGTGAAAGCATGAGCCATTTACAAAGCAACGCTTGATTTCGCGAATTTTGCCCTGTGCGGTAGAATGTCGCCCCATGAATACTCCACAACTTTCCGTCGTCATTCCGGTTTACAACGAGGAAGCCGGGTTGCAGACCCTGTTCGAACGGCTGTATCCGGCACTCGACAAACTGAACGTCGGCTATGAAATCGTTTTCATCAACGATGGCAGTCGTGACCGTTCGGCGGCGATTTTGCGCGAACAGTTTCAAAAACGTCCCGATGTGACGCGGGTAATTTTGTTCAACGGCAACTTCGGTCAGCACATGGCAATCATGGCGGGATTTGAGCAGTCGCGCGGGCAGCGTGTGGTGACGCTGGATGCGGATTTGCAAAACCCGCCGGAAGACATCGGTTTGTTGCTGGCAAAGATGGACGAGGGTTACGATTATGTCGGCTCCATTCGTCGTCAGCGCAACGACAGCTGGTGGCGCCATCTGGCGTCCCGCGCGATGAACAAGCTGCGCGAACGCATCACCCGCATCAAGATGACCGACCAGGGCTGCATGTTCCGCGCTTACAGCCGCGACATCATCGCTGCCATCAACAGTTGTCACGAAGTCAATACCTTCATTCCGGCGCTGGCCTACAGTTTTGCGCGCAATCCCACCGAGGTGGTGGTGGGGCACGACGAGCGCCTGGCCGGGGAGTCCAAGTATTCGCTGTACAGTCTGATTCGTCTGAACTTCGATTTGATGACCGGATTTTCGCTGGTGCCGTTGCAGATGTTTTCGATGGCGGGCATGGCGGTGTCGGTATTTTCCGGAATTTTCTTTGTATTCCTCGTGGTGCGTCGCCTGATTGTCGGCCCGGAAGCAGAAGGGCTGTTCACGCTGTTCGCGCTGGTGTTCTTCATGATCGGCATCACGCTGTTCGGTATCGGCCTGTTGGGCGAGTATATCGGGCGTATCTATCAGCAAGTGCGCCATCGGCCGCGTTATCTGGTCGAAGCGGTATTGGAGAGCAACGGGAAGGGCGAAGAGGGATACCCGCAAGGAGTAGGCCGTGCGGTTCCCGTAGCTGAAGCTACGACCGTTACGCTCAGGGGGAAGGGTGAAGTGACAAGCGGGGTGATGCATGAGTGAGCATCAAGCTAAAAACGAAGCTGCGTGTTTGTCACTGACCACTGACCACTCACCACTTACCACGGCTGTCGTTTTTGCTTACCACAACGTCGGCGTGCGTTGTCTGTCCGTGTTGCTGGCGCAGGGCGTGGATGTGAAGCTGGTGGTTACGCATACGGACAATCCCGATGAAAATATCTGGTTCGAGAGCGTGGCCGGGCTGGCGGCGTTGCACGGCATCCCGGTGATTACGCCGGACAATCCGAATACCGATGAAGTGGTTGAGAAAATTCGCGCCTTGCAGCCGGATTTCTTTTTTTCCTTCTACTACCGCGAAATGCTCAAAGCGCCGCTGCTGGCGATTCCGAAACAGGGGGCGCTGAATATGCACGGCTCCTTGTTGCCAAAATACCGTGGGCGCGTGCCGGTGAATTGGGCGATAATTCGCGGCGAGACAGAAACCGGTTCGACGCTGCATTACATGACCGAGAAGCCGGACAACGGTGACATCGTCGCGCAGCAGGCTGTACCGATTTTGCCTGACGACACCGCGCTGCACGTGTTTCAGAAGGTGACGATGGCGGCCGAGATGGCGCTGAACGACGTGCTTCCTGCGCTGCTGGCAGGCACAGCAAAAGCGCTGCAACAGGACTTGAGCCTGGGTGCGTATTTCGGCGGACGTAAGGCTGAAGATGGCGTGATCGACTGGCAGCAAAGCGCGCAAGCGATACACAATCTGGTACGCGCCGTTGCGCCGCCTTATCCGGGGGCTGCCACGAAGGTGATGGGCAAACCCGTGCGTATCCTGCAAACGCTGGTGACCCAATGCACGGCTTCGGGCGAAAAGCCCGCGTTCTACGTAAAAGAGGGTCGTGTCTACGCAATTTGCGGGCAGGGCGTGTTGCGGATCGTGCGTTTTGAACTGGATGGCATCGAAATGAATGCGGCGGAATTCGCCGCACGCTACGGCGCAGAGCGATTTGAGTTTAATGTTTGAGTACTTTAAGGTTTTGTCATTCCCGCGCATGCGGGAATCCAGTTAAATGCTGGATTCCGGGTCAAGCCCGGAACGACGTTTGAATTTAATTGTTAGGGAAATGAAATGAAAAAAGTATTGATCCTCGGCGTGAACGGCTTCATCGGCCATCATCTGTCCAACTGCATCCTGAATACCACCGACTGGGAAGTGTATGGCATGGACATGAGTTCGGAGCGCATCAGCGACCTGATCGGCCATGAGCGTTTTCATTTCTTCGAGGGCGATATCACCATCAACAAGGAATGGGTCGAGTACCACGTCAAGAAATGCGACGTGATCCTGCCGCTGGTGGCGATCGCCACGCCTTCGACTTACGTCAAGCAGCCGTTGCGCGTGTTCGAACTGGATTTTGAAGCCAACCTGCCGATCGTGCGTGCCGCCGTTAAATACGGCAAGCATCTGGTATTCCCGTCCACATCCGAAGTGTACGGCATGTGCCACGACGAGGAATTCGATCCCGAAAATTCCGAACTGATCTGCGGCCCGATCAATAAGCCGCGCTGGATTTATTCCTGCTCCAAGCAGCTGATGGATCGCGTGATCTGGGGCTACGGCATGGAAGGGCTGAATTTCACGCTGTTCCGTCCGTTCAACTGGATCGGTGCGGGGCTGGATTCCATCCATACGCCCAAGGAAGGCAGCTCGCGCGTGGTCACGCAATTCCTGGGTCACATTGTGCGCGGTGAAAACATCAGTCTGGTGGATGGCGGTCAGCAGAAGCGCGCCTTCACCTATGTGGATGACGGTATCGCAGCGCTGATGAAAATCATCGCTAACAAGGACGGCGTCGCCACCGGTAAAATTTACAACATCGGTAATCCGGTCAATAACTTCTCAATCCGCGACCTGGCCGACATGATGCTGAAATTGGCGAACGAATATCCGGAATATCGCGAATCGGCGCAAAAAGTGCAGATTGTCGAAACGACTGCGGCGGCTTACTACGGCAAGGGCTACCAGGACGTACAAAACCGCGTGCCCAAGATCACCAACACCTGCGAAGAGCTCGGCTGGGCACCCACCGTCAACATGGCTGACACCCTGCGCAATATCTTCGACGCCTATCGCGGCCAAGTCGGCGAAGCGCGCAAGTTGATGGACTGAGAAACAGGACTGAGGTGCGAGGGCTGAGGGCTGAGTAAAACCTGCTGCTCCGCCTTGTCTCAGTCCTCAGTCCTCAGTCCTCAATTCTTAGTCCTCGTTTATATGAAACAACTCGCCCTCAAAATTGACGTAGATACCTATCGCGGAACCCGCGATGGTGTGCCGCGTCTGGTCGATGTGCTGCAACGCTACAACGCAGAGGCGACGTTCTTTTTTACTTTGGGCCCGGATCATATGGGGCGCGCGATCAAACGCGTATTCCGTCCCGGTTACCTGAAAAAAGTATCGCGCATGTCGGTGATCGAACACTACGGCATCAAGACCTTGCTGTACGGCACGCTGTTGCCGGCGCCCGACATCGGCCGCCGCTGCGCCGATATTATGCGGGGGGTGCGCGATGCGGGTTTTGAGGTCGGCATTCATTGCTTTGATCACATTCGCTGGCAGGATCATGTGGCTGACAAAGATGCGAAGTGGACTGAGCGTGAATTGCAACGCGCTGTGGATCGCTACATCGAAATATTCGGCGAGGCGCCCCATGCCCATGCCGCCGCCGGCTGGCAGATGACCCGTCACGCGCTGCGTCTGATGCAGCGCATGGGCTTCGACTACAGTTCCGACACGCGCGGCACGCATCCCTTTATCCCCACCTGGCAGGGCGAGATCGTCGCCTGTCCGCAACTGCCCACCACCTTGCCGACGCTGGACGAGCTGATCAATCGCGAGGGCATCACGCTGGATAATATTGCAGAATATGTGTTGAAATTAACCGCCGATGCACCGGCGACTGGGCATGTCTATACCCTGCATGCCGAGCTGGAAGGCGGCAAGTGGAT
>JAUSLX010000122.1 GCA_030645775.1 Gallionella sp.
TCCTCAGTCCTCAGTCCTCAGTCCTCAGTCCTCAGTCCTCAGTCCTCAGTCCTCAGTCTTTACAGCTTATATCCTCTATGCACCGCGACCACGCCGCCGGTCAGGTTGAAGTATTCGACGCGTTCCAGTCCGGCATCTGCCATCATCTGTTTCAGCTCTTCCTGCCCGGGGTGCATGCGTATGGATTCGGCCAGATACTTGTAGCTGTCGGCATCGCCCGCGATCAGTTGGCCCATCTTCGGCAATAGCTTGAATGAATACAGGTCGTAGGCTTTTTCCAGCGGTTTGGCGACCTTGGAGAATTCCAGCACGATCACGCGTCCGCCCGGTTTCAACACTCGCTTCATCTCGCGCAGTGCGGCATCCTTGTGGGTGACGTTGCGCAGGCCGAAGGCGATACTCACGCAATCGAAATAGTTGTCCGGGAAGGGCAGATGTTCGGCATCGCATTGCGTGACCGGGGTGGCGATGCCTTCATCGAGCAGGCGGTCGCGCCCCACGCGCAGCATGGCGTTGTTGATGTCGGTGAGCACGACCTGTCCGCTGCTGCCGACTTTTTTCAAAAACAGGCGCGACAAATCCGCCGAGCCACCCGCCACATCCAGCACGCGCTGTCCTGCGCGCACGCCGCTGACGCCAACCGCGAAGCGTTTCCAGAGGCGGTGCAGGCCGGCGGACATCAGATCATTCATGATGTCGTATTTGCTGGCGACCGAAGTGAACACGCCTGCGACGCGGCGCGCCTTGTCTGTTTCATCTACCGTTTCGAAACCGAAGTGGGTGGTCTTGCTCATGGTTTACTCCAAAAAATTACGCCTTCTCACCTTGGGGGGAGGAGATTGGTTAATCACGGCTTTTGCCCGCTGCTTCCATTTTGGTCAGATAGTCGTGCCACATGCCGTTCTGATATTTGCCCATTTCGCGCAAATATTCCCATGTGTACAGGCCGCTGTCATGCCCGTCGTCGAATACCAGGTTGATTGCATAGCTGCCTACGGGTTCGACCCCGGTGATGATCACGTTGCGTTTGCCGACTTGCAGTACTTCTTCGCCGGGGCCGTGGCCGCGGACTTCGGCAGACGGCGAGAACACGCGCAAAAATTCAAATGGCAGTACGTAACGCACGCCATCATCGAAGGCGAGTTCCAGTGATTTTGATTGCTGGTGCAGGGTGATTTCGATGGGTATGGGGGTCGTGTTCATAATGAGCGGATCTTTCTTAATAAAGCGGTGGTTGAACGTTGGTGCAGGAACGGGAGGCTGTGAACCGTTCCGCCCCGGTCTTGCACTTCCTCGTGGCCTACAATGTTTTCCGGTTTCCAGTCGCCGCCTTTTACCAGTACGTCGGGTCGGCAGGCGAGAATCAGCTTGAGCGGGGTATCTTCCTCGAACGGAATGACCAGACTGACGGATTCCAGCGCAGCGAGCACAGCCATGCGATCCTGTTCGGCGTTGATAGGGCGATCCTCTCCCTTGCCCTGTCGTTTAACAGACGCATCGCTGTTCACGCCCACCACCAGCGAAGCGCCCAAGGCGCGGGCTTGTGCGAGATAAGTGACATGGCCGCGGTGCAATACGTCAAAGCAGCCGTTGGTGAATACCAGCGGGCGAGGTAATTCGGCAACCCGCATCGCCAGCTGGTCGGGTTGGCATAGCTTGGCTTCAAAGGCCGGGGCGGGATACATTAGTCAACAAATTCAAAGAGTTCTACGACGCGCTGCGCGCCGCTGGTTCCGCTGGCGACTTCTGCAGCGGCACTGGCCTCGACACGGTTGACGATACCCATCAAATACACCGTGCCGTTTTCCGTAACAACCTTGATACTGGTGGCGCTGAAGCGTTTGTCATTGACGAAGCGCAGTTTCACGTTCGATGTTATGAGTGAGTCGCTGCTGCGCGAAGTCAGCGAACTGTTGCCTGCAATCACCAGTTCATTGTGTATTTTTCGTATATTTTGAATGTTGGCTACGATGTTTCCGACCTGAGCCCTGGCGGTGTCATCGGGCACTTCGCCGCTGATCAAAACATTGCGGTTGTAGCTGGTGACATTCACATGTACGGTGTCTTTGTACTGCTTGCCGATGCGGTCGAAGGACTTGGTTTCAATGGCCTGATCTTCAACATAGGCGCCGCTGGTGCGGCGGTCTTGCACCATCAAGGCACCCGCGCCAGCGCCCGCCGCTACAACCTGAACACAACCTTGCAACGCGCCTGAAACCAGCAACAGCAATAAAATGATACGCATTCTTATTCTCCTAATAGGTGGTAATCAATGACATCGCAGATGCAATGCAAGGCAAGCAGATGTACCTCTTGTATTCTTGCGGTGCTGCGCCCGTCCACGCAAATCGACACATCACCCGGCTTGAGAATTTGCGCCATTTCGCCGCCATCGCGCCCTGTCAGCGCGACCACGCGCATATTGCGCTCATGTGCAGCGCGGATCGCCGCAACCACATTGGGCGAGTGACCACTGGTTGAAATCGCCAGCAGGCTGTCGCGTGGCAAACCCAGCGCGCGCACTTGTTTGGAAAATATCTGGCTGAAATCATAGTCATTGGCGATGGAAGTGAGCACAGAGCTATCCGTCGTCAGCGCAACGGCAGCCAGTCCCGGGCGTTCAATTTCGAAACGGTTGAGCAATTCCGCCGCAAAGTGTTGCGCATCCGCGGCCGAACCGCCATTGCCGCAGCACAAAATTTTGCCGTCGTTGGTGACACAGTCGAAAAA
>JAUSLX010000104.1 GCA_030645775.1 Gallionella sp.
GAGGCGGCGGTCGCGGGCGGTATCCCCATCATCAAGGCGGTGCGCGAAGGGCTGACGGCCAACCGCATCGAGTGGATCGCCGGCATCATCAACGGCACCACCAACTTTATTCTGTCCGAGATGCGCGACAAGGGGCTGGCCTTCGATACCGTGCTGAAGGAAGCGCAGCGTCTGGGCTATGCGGAAGCCGATCCGACCTTCGACATCGAAGGCGTGGATGCAGCGCACAAGATCACGATATTGGCCTCGCTGGCGTTCGGAATCCCGATGCAGTTCGACAAGGCTTATATCGAAGGTATCTCCAAACTGGATGCGGTCGACATCAAATACGCCGAACAACTGGGCTACCGCATCAAGCTGTTGGGCATCACCCGCCGCACGCCGGAAGGCGTCGAGCTGCGCGTGCATCCGACCTTGATTCCGGCAAAACGCCTGATCGCCAATGTGGAGGGCGCGATGAACGCGGTGCTGGTGCAGGCCGATGCGGTCGGCGCGACGCTGTATTACGGCAAGGGCGCGGGTGCGGAACCGACGGCCAGCGCGGTGATCGCCGATCTGGTGGACATCACCCGCATGCATACCGCCGACCCTGAGAATCGCGTGCCGCACCTGGCGTTCCAGCCGGATGCGATGGTCGATCTGCCGATGCTGGCGATGGATGATGTCACCACCAGCTACTACCTGCGCCTGCGCGTGGCAGACAAGACCGGCGTGCTGGCCGACATCACCCGCATTCTGGCGGACGAACAGATTTCCATTGATGCGGTAATCCAGAAAGAACCTGCGGACGGCGAAACCGAGGCTGACCTGATCATGCTGACGCATCAGACGCGCGAGAAATGCATCAAGGCGGCGATCGTCAAGATCGAAGCTCTGGGCGTGGTGACAGGCCATGTGACCAAGCTGCGCATGGAAGAATTGGGGAAATAACGAATGAAATACATCTCCACGCGCGGGCTGTCCCCTGCCAAGACTTTTACTGAAATCCTGCTGGGTGGGCTGGCACCGGACGGCGGCTTGTATCTGCCGGAAGCATATCCGCAAGTGACACGCGCCGAGCTGGATGCATGGCGCAATCTTTCTTACGCCGATCTGGCCTTCGCGGTGCTGTCCAAATTCGCCACCGATATTCCGGCCGCTGAGCTGAAGGCCATTCTGGATAAGACCTATACGGCTGAGGTTTACAGCAACGGTCGTGAGGATTCAGATTTCAGTCAAATCACGCCGCTGCGCACCCTGGTGCCGGGCGTGCATATATTGGAGCTGTCCAATGGCCCGACGCTGGCGTTCAAGGATATGGCGATGCAGTTGCTGGGCAATCTGTTTGAATATGCGCTGGACAAGCAGCATGCCGAACTGAATATCCTCGGTGCGACTTCGGGTGACACGGGTTCGGCTGCCGAATACGCGATGCGCGGCAAACGCGGCATCCGTGTGTTCATGTTGTCTCCGAACGGCAAGATGAGCGCCTTCCAGCGCGCGCAGATGTATTCGCTGCAAGACGAAAATATCCACAACATCGCGATTAACGGCATGTTCGACGACGCGCAGGACATGGTGAAAGCCGTGTCCAACGATCACGCTTACAAAGCGGCGCACAAGATCGGCACGGTCAATTCGATCAACTGGGGGCGCGTATCGGCGCAAGTAGTGTATTACTTCAAGGGATATTTTGCGGCCACCCAATCCAACGACGAGCAGGTCGCTTTCTCGGTGCCTTCCGGCAATTTCGGCAACATCTGCGCCGGACACATCGCACGCATGATGGGCTTGCCCATCGGTCAGCTGATACTGGCGACCAACGAGAATGACGTGCTGGACGAGTTTTTCCGCACCGGTGCCTATAGTCCGCGTGGCACGGCGCATACCTATGAAACCAGCAGCCCGTCTATGGATATTTCCAAGGCCAGCAATTTCGAGCGCTTCGTCTATGACCTGGTCGGCCGCGACGGGGCGAAGGTGCGCGAGTTCTGGAGCCGGGTGGATGCAGGTGGTGCATTCGATATCAAAGGGATGGAATGCTGGCACGATCTGCCGAAATTTAAATTCTCTTCCGGCAAGAGCACGCATCTGGATCGCCTCAAAACCATACGTGAATTGTGGGAAGAATACGGCGTGATGGTGGATACGCATACCGCTGACGGGCTGAAAGTGGGGCTGGAACAGCGCCGCCCCGGTCTGCCGCTGATCTGCCTGGAAACCGCCTTGCCTGCCAAATTCGAGGAAACCATCATCGAGGCGCTGGGCTGCAAGCCGGAACGCCCGGCATCCATGGCGGGTATCGAAGACCTGCCGCAACGTGTGGAAGTGATGGATGCGGATGTGGCGACGCTCAAGGCGTTCATCAGTGCCAATACCTGATTTGGAGTGCGCAGCCTCGGCTGCGCCTGGCAGCGTCGTGCCGCTGCACTCCGATAAAAATCGCGCAGTCGAGACTGCCAAGAACAGCGCAGCCGAGGCTGCTAAAATCCGCGCAGCCGAGGCTGCGCACTCCCATGTGCCACCGCACTGGTTGTTCGGGCAGGGTATCTACATGGTGACGGCGGGGACTTACCGGAAATTACCGCATTGGAATACCCCGGAGCGACGCGATTATTTGCTGAGTTCCCTGTTTGCTTGTGCCGCTGAATTCGGCTGGCAATTGCAGGCGTGGACGGTGTTGCCCAACCATTATCATTTTGTAGCCAAATCACCTGAAGATGCAGGTACGTTGCGAAGATTTTTGTCCAAGCTGCACATGACCACGGCAAAACAGTTGAACGCATCGGACAACACGCCGGGAAGAAAAGTCTGGTATCAATATTGGGACAGCCTTATCACCTTTGAGCATTCCTATCTGGCACGACTGAATTATGTCCATCACAATCCGGCGCATCACGGTGTGACGGATAATGCACTGAACTATCGCTGGTGTTCGGCAAGGTGGTTCTCCGAGCATGCGCCGGCGGCATGGGTGGCGACAGTGGAGCGTTGTAAGACCGACAGGCTTGAGGTGGCGGATGATTTTTAGTTTCGGAGTGCGCAGCCTCGGCTGCGCGGGTTTTATGGAGTGCAGCGGCACGACGCTGCCAGGCGCAGCCGAGGCTGCTAAAATCCGCGCAGCCGAGGCTGCGCACTCCATAAAAAAATGAATAACCTTCTCCTGCTGATCCTCTGTTTTATCGCCGGTATGTTGTTACGGCGGTTCAAACGTATGCCGGACAATGCGCCAGCGACGCTGAACAGTTTTATCATCCATGTCTCGCTGCCCGCGCTGACGCTGTTGTATATCCATCAACTCAAGCTATCAGGTGATGTGCTGCTGATCGGGCTGATGGCGTGGCTGGTATTCGGACTCTCAGCCGGGTTTTTTTATGTGCTCGGGCGCTGGCTGGCCTTGCCGCGCGCCACGGTGGGGGCGTTGATTCTGGTTGGCGGCCTGGGCAATACCTCGTTCTTCGGCTTGCCCATGGTCGAGGCGTTTTACGGGCAATCGGGGCTGAGCACCGCGATCATCGCCGATCAACTGGGTTCGTTCTTTGTCTTGTCCATTCTGGGCATCACGGTGGCAGGCATCTATTCTTCCGGTCGCCCCACGGCGATGGTTATCTTCAAGCGCATCGCCCTGTTTCCGCCGTTTATCTCATTGCTGGTCGCGCTGCTGCTGATCCCGGTCGAGTATGCCGAATGGTTTTCGGTGCTGCTCAAACGGCTGGGCGACACGCTGGCCCCGCTGGCCTTGTTGTCGGTCGGTCTGCAGCTGCGGCTGGGCCATATCGCGGAACACAAACGCAATCTGGCGATCGGCCTGGGCTTCAAATTGCTCCTCGCACCGCTGGCGATTTATTTGCTGTATGTTCAGTTGCTGGGGGCGCACGGTCAGGCGATACAGGTTACGCTTTTTGAGGCGGCCATGCCGCCGATGATTACCGCCGCGATCGTCGCTGCCGAACATGATCTCGATCCGCAGCTGGTCAATCTGATGGTGGCGGTGGGCCTGATCCTGTCTTTCTTTACGCTCACGGCGTGGTGGTGGCTGATGCGGGGCATATGAGAATATTTCGTTAACAAAACTTGCGCAGCGACGAACCGTACCCCTCGCCCTTTGGGATAACCAGGCACTTGCCAGCTCTCGTACCCTTTAGGGTGTGCTGGCTTATAACCAGCCACTTGGTGAGCGTAGTTTGCTCGCCTAGTGGAATGGCTAGTTGTTTCATCAGTGGAATGGCTATCAATGAGCCACGCCGTTAGGCGTAGGCTGTAACGCCGGGTTGGGCTGGAATAAACATATATTCGACAATGCTTTCGGACGCGGGCACGGACAGTCCATCTTCCAGTAAACCATCCAAGTGAAATTGAATGGCCGCTAGTAGTTCATTTTCGGTTTCCTCTATTGTCGCGCCAGTTGCAATGCAACCAGGTAAATCAGGGACGTAACCAGAGAAATTATTTCCCGCTTTTTCTATAACAATGGCGTAGCGCATAATCATTAACCTTTCAATGAAGCTTGCTTCAAAATGCTGCCGAGGGTTCCCGGAGCTAGATCGTCACTTGGTTTTCCCGCTACAGTAACGCGTCCGGATTTGACTGGATGTTTAAATTGGCGATGACTACCACAGTGTTTTTCTTGATCGCCCAACGTGGAGCTAAGGGGCTGCGCGGCTTTATCGCGCAGCGTCCCTCTTGGCTGCCGGGTTATGCAGCACGCGCAAGTGGAAGTGGAACTTCCCAGCCGGGAAACACGAGCACTGCAGGATGGCACTGGAGGGCACGAGCAAAAACCTTTGCGCGCTCGACACCTAAATTTACTCTGCCGTTTTCGATGGCTGAGATAGTGGCT
>JAUSLX010000105.1 GCA_030645775.1 Gallionella sp.
GCCGGTGAAGCAAAAAATAGCGCCATTACGCATATCAATATGGGGCTATTGCACAGGGCAGGATGTATAGTCAGCGCAGACCATTTTCTTCTGGTGTAAAATTCGCGACAAATTTTGCGAGTTGATGTCCGCTGGACTTCATCCCTGCTTAAATCGTTTGCGAGTTGAGGTCCACCGGATTTCATCCCTGCTGGAACCGTTTGCGAGTTGAAGTCCACTGGACTTCATCCCTGCTTACCCCATTTTTAAGGAAAAATCATGCCGTTTTCAGCTGCTTCCGCCGATCTTAAAGCGCACGTCTTGTCTGAGGCTCTGCCTTATATTCAGCGCTTTTTTGATAAGACCATCGTGATCAAATACGGTGGCAATGCGATGACCGACCCTGCATTGCAGGAGAGTTTTGCGCGCGATGTGGTACTGCTCAAGCTGGTCGGCATGAACCCGGTAGTGGTGCATGGCGGCGGCCCGCAAATCAATGAATTGCTCAAGCGTGTCGGCAAGCAGGGTGAATTCATCCAGGGTATGCGGGTCACGGACGAAGAGACCATGGATGTGGTTGAAATGGTGTTGGGCAAGGTTAACAAGGATATTGTCAATCTGATCAACCGCCATGGCGGTAAGGCGGTCGGGCTGACAGGGCAGGATGGATCGTTTATCCGTGCCAGGAAGCTGGCGCTGGAGAGCAACACCGAACCTGGCAAAATGCTCGATATCGGACTGGTAGGTGAAATCGATAAAATCGATCCTTCCATCATTTCCTTTCTGGACTCGGGCGATTTTATCCCGGTCATTGCGCCTATCGGTGTGGGGCCGGACGGCGAGACGCTGAACATTAACGCCGATGTGGTTTCCGGAAAATTGGCCGAAGTGCTGAATGCCGAAAAACTGGTGTTGTTGACGAATACACCGGGTGTGCTGGACAAGGAGGGCAATCTGCTGACTGGACTGACTCCCAAACAAATCGATGATCTGGTCGAAGATGGCACGCTGTCCGGCGGTATGTTGCCTAAAATCAGCTCTGCGCTGGATGCTGCGCGCGGCGGGGTGCGTTCGGTACACATCATAGACGGCAGGGTGCAACATGCCTTGCTGCTGGAAATTCTTACCGACGAGGGCGTGGGTACGCTGATTAAAAGCAAATAATGACTGCCCCGCTGTGGATTTTTGATCTGGACAATACGCTGCATGACGCGAGTCCTCACATCTTTCCGCACATCAATCGCAGCATGACGGCGTATTTGCAGGAGCATCTGCAACTGGACGAGGTCGAGGCGAATGCGTTGCGTACGCATTACTGGCATCGTTACGGTGCGACCCTGAGTGGCCTGATGCGCCATCACGGTACGGACCCCGCACATTTTCTGTGGCACACGCATCAGTTTCCCGAGTTGCGGTACATGGTGCTGCGCGCGCCGCGCCTGCGTCATGTATTGCGCGCCTTGCCAGGCAGAAAAGTGGTGTTTTCAAACGCGCCGCAGCATTATGCGCATGCGGTGTTGAAACTGTTGCGGGTGGCGGATTTATTTGATGACGTGGTGGCCGTGGAGCAAACGCGTTACCGTCCCAAGCCGGATTTCTTCGGTTTCCGGCATGTGATGAGGCGGCATCGTGCCAGCGCGGCGCAGTGCCTAATGGTCGAAGACAGTCTGGAAAATTTGCAGGCGGCCAAGCGGTTGGGTATGCGCACGGTGTGGGTGAATTCGGGCAATAAATACCCATCCTGTGTCGACGTTAAAATCAGCGATATTACGCAGTTACAGGGTATGCTGCATCGGCTGGTAAATAATTCGAAGGAAAATACATGATTCTGATTCTCAGTTCCGATGTAAGTGAAAAACATCAGGAATATCAGCAGTTGCTGGCCCATCTGTCCGCGATGCAGGGCGTACAGACGCGTGTGCATGTTGAACGTGGCAGCGAACAGAACCTGACGGAAATCTATTTGATCGGTAACACCAAGCTGCTGGATATCGAGGAGATGCAGAATTTGCCCTGTGTCGAGCGTGTGGTGCGTGTGTCCGAGGAATACCGCATACTCGGGCGGCATAAGGACGATCAGCGCCCTACGCATTTTGAATATAACGGCGTGCGTTTCGGTCAGGACACGCTGAATGTATTTGCCGGATTGTGTGCGGTGGATAATCGCGAACATGTCGAAATTATGTTGCGGGCGTTACGCGATAACGGTCAGGTGTGCACGCGCATGGGCGCTTATAAACCGCGCACCAGTCCCTATGCCTTTCAGGGACACGGCAAGCAATGCCTGCCCTATGTGTTCGAACTGGCAGGCAAATACGGTATCAAAGTGATGGCGATGGAAATCACTCACGAGTCGCATCTGGATGAAATAAACGAGGCGCTGCATCAGACTGGGGAGGCGACCGGCGTGATGCTGCAAATCGGCACGCGTAATACGCAAAACTTCGAGTTGCTCAAGATTGTCGGACGTCAGACCAAGATGCCGGTGCTGCTCAAACGCGGATTCGGCATCACGCTGGACGAATCGCTGAATGCGGCGGAATATCTGGCCTCCGAAGGCAACCGCAATGTGGTGTTCTGCCTGCGCGGCATGAAGACTAATATGGCCGATCCGCATCGCAATTTTGTCGATTTCGCGCATGTGCCGGTGGTGAAACGCCTGACGCGCATGCCGGTGTGCGTCGATCCGTCGCATTCGGTAGGCTCACGCGCGGCATCGCCCGACGGCATCATGGACATGATGCATGTTACGGCGCAGGGTATTTTGGCGGGTGCCAACATGGTACTGGTGGACTTTCACCCGGTGCCGCCCAAGGCACTGGTGGACGGCCCGCAAGCCATGTTGCTGAAAGAGTTGCCTTACTTTCTGGAAGACGTGCAGATCGCAAGGGATGCGTATCTGAAACGCGTCGCGCTGCGGCAGCGTCAGGAGTTATAAACCGTATATAGCGTATAAGCGGGTAAAATTCATTCAATAGCACTGAACTGGTCACAATTAAGCGCAATTTATTGACTGCAGCGGGATGGCGCAATATTATGCGTCGCTACAAGGGTTTTTTGAACTAACGGGCATGGCAAGTTGCCACCCTAAATAATGAAACTCGTCATGCCCGTTTCCCCCTTTTTAACTTTCCCCCGCAAGCGAGGGAAAGGGCAAACGAATCGTTACGCAAGTTTCACGTTAATGTTGTTATCCGGGAGATCGCAATCATGGTAGAAGAAAAGAAACAGACAGCCGCTAAAAAAACGGTTGTCAGCAAGGTTGCAGCAAGCAGCGAAGTTAAAACTGCAAAAGCGGCTGAGAAGAAAGCGCCAGCAGTTAAAAAAGCACCTGCAGTAAAAAAGGCCGTTGAGTCTGTCGTTTGGCCTTTCCCCGCAGCAGGAAGCGTTGCTGAGGTTAAGAAGGTTGCTGCAAAGAAACCGGCAGCAAAAAAAGCGTCTGAAAAAGCTGTGGCACCGGATGCAGCAACCAAGCCCGCTGCAAAGAAACCTGCTGTGAAGAAGGCCGCCGCGCCAAAGGCTGCCGAGAAACAGGCAGTGGCGCAGCCCCATGCTCAGGAACGCTATCGTATGGTAGAAACGGCAGCTTATTACATCGCCGAGCGCTCTGGTTTTCAGGGTAGTACCACCGAACACTGGGCTGCAGCTGAGATTGAGATTGCAGAAAAACTGAGCGGATAAATTCATTGCCGCTCAAAAAACCGCACGGTACGCTGTGCGGTTTTTTATGTGCAAAGAATTAACGTTCCGGGGTGATTATTATTACCTCTGATCCGCTATCGTACTTCTGCAAATACTTGCTTATTGTTTCAAATGTCGCGGTAACCGGTTTCCCGTGTTGATCCGATGTGGATACTTCAGCGCTGAACATTGAGCCCAGTGCCAGTTTTAGCGGGCTTACGTTGACAAGTTGCGCTTCGAAATACGCTTTTTCATTTGCCTTGATGAGCTTGATGTCACTGGTCTGATAAATCGCGGCGTTGATGACATCCAGCGTGTGCTCGGTACAGTTTTGTTTTCCCAGCGTGTAGGGGTTGGCGATCAGGGAATAATGCGGATCGTGTAACGCAGAATAGGTCGGTGAATTGATCACTTCCAGCAAACGTTTTTGCAAATCTGTGGAAGGAATGATGACGCCTGCTTCCATCACGGCCACACCCGCAAAGAAATCCACCGGGAAATCCTGTATCAACTCGCTGAGTTCGGGGCGATCATTCTGTTGATACAAGTTGTATATCGCATAGCCCGGTATTTTGCGGCCATCCGCCGTGGTGATTTGCGAATACACCGCAAAGGCAACATGGGTGAAATGCATTCCCTCCGGTAATTCAGCAGCGGGACGACCCATGCGTGCCAGAACGGCGACATGCGCACCCTTCGCGGCCAATGTTTTTTCAACCTGTTTGGCGAACTTGATGATTTCTTCAGGCGTGAAGTGGATTTCTGCGGATGCGGATGAGGAACTGAAACTGCCTGCACTGACAGGCAAGGTGGTTGTCAGCAGACAAACGCCGAGCAGGGCGTGGCCGAGTAGCGCTATACAAGAACGTTGCATGGTGGTTTCCTTTAGGTTTATCCGTTGGCTAAATGGCTTTGTCAGATTTTTTCTGCGTCGGGTTTTCTTTCTTTAACGCTTCGTTGGGCGGCATGATGGTGATCGCCTCGTCGGTGATGTCCAGTGGTGTGCCGATAGGAGCGGTTGCAGCATTCGCTGAACCCCGTGCGGCTTGAGCGGAAACGGCGCCCGCCGTGCCACTGACTACGCCGCCGATGGCAAGCGGAATCGCCGAGGCTGCCGAGGTGACTTGCCCGGAGGCGGCAATCGAATGCCCCGCGCTGGCGCTGGCATGTGAACCGGACTGAACGGCATTCGCTGACGCTTGTCCAGAATGCGTCTGGTCTGCGGCAAAGGTGGCGGATGAAGCTGTCAGCAAAGTGATCAATAAGCAGTTGTTCGATTTCATGATTGCTCCTTCTTGGATTCGGTTGGTGGCACGATATGGCAGTTTTTAAGGCTCAGCCGTAATGATAAACATTTCCGAGCCTTCGTCATATTTCTGTAAATAATCAGCTATGGTTTCAAAGGTCGCGGTGACGGGTGTGCCGGGTTGATCAGACAGCGTGATTTCGGCTGAGAACAGCGAACCCAGAGCCAGTTCCAGTCCGCTGACATTGACTGTTTGTGCAACAAAATATTTCTTTTCGACGGCCTTTATGTGTTTGATATCGTCAGTCTGATAAATCGCGGCGTTGATGACGTCCAGCGTATGTTCGGTGCAATTTTGCCTGCCCAGAGTATAGGGATTGGCGATGGCGGAATAGCGCGGATCATGCAGCTTCTGGTAGGTGGGCGAGGAAATGGTTTCCAGCATGCGTTTTTGCAAATTTGCGGAAGGTATGATGATGCCTGCCTCCAGCATCGCGACACCCGCGAAGAAATCCACCGGAAAATCCTGTACCAGTGAACTGGTGTCGGGTTTTTCGTTGCTCTGGTAAAGGTTGTAGATGGCATAGCCGGGGATTTTTCTGCCATCGGCCGTGGTGATTTGCGAATACAAGGCGAACGATACGTGGGTGAAATGCATTCCTTTGGGCATCTCAGAGGCCGGTCTGCCGGCACGCGCCAGAATGGCGACATGCGCACCTTTTGCGGCCAGCGTTTTTTCTACCTGCTTGGCAAACCGGATAATCTGCTCGGCGGGAAACTGTGGTGCGCCACCCGCCTGGCTGCCGCTATAAGCGGGCAGGTAAACAATAAGAATGAAAATCCCGAACAGGTAGCGCATAGAGCCTCGCGATTTGGAAGGCGGATTGGAGTGCGTCGTTTTATACCACTACAGCACGGCGGCGACAAGCGGCGCTAACGTGTGCTATCTTTACGCTCACTTACTCTGTTGATGTTTTCTGATGCCATGAGCTTGTTTGCCTTGATCGTCGCGTTGTTGCTGGAGCAGCTAAGCCCCCTCTCTTCCCGCAAGTATGGATACGATTGGCTGACCCGTTATGCCAATTTTTTTCAGCATCATTTTAATGCAGGTGAATACAGTCATGGCCGGGTCGCCTGGTTGCTGGCCGTGTTGCCGTTGCTCATCGGTGTGATGGTTGTATATGGCTGGTTACATCACCTGCATCCGCTCCTTTCCTGGGTATTCAACGTGCTGGTGCTCTATTTCAGCCTAGGTTTCCGCCCGTTTGCTCAGCACTTCACCGCTATTCAACAGGCATTGCGCAGTAGCCAGCTGAAAGAGGCGCGCGAGCTGTTGAGCAAGTGGCGCGGCAGGGCAATGTTCGAGTTGAATGCGGATGAAATTGCGCGTGTGACCACAGAGCAGGCATTGATCGCAGCACTACGTCATCTGTTCGGCGTGATTGTCTGGTTCTTCCTGTTCAGCCTGTTGGGGCTGGGGGGCGCAGCGGGCGCACTGCTCTATCGGCTCGGTCTTGGATTGCGCACGCACAAGGCGGATGAATTCAATGACGAGGAATTGGGTGAGGGGAAATACAATGGCTACGCGCGAAAAATGTTTTATTTGCTGGAATGGTTGCCGATCCGCCTGACTGCAGCCACCTTCGCCATTGTCGGCAATTTCGAGGATACCGCGTATTGCTGGCGCTCTCAGGCAGCGAGCTGGCCTGACGGAGAAACAGGCATCCTGCTGGCCAGCGGAGCGGGTGCATTGGGCGTGCGTTTAGGTCTGCCGATACAGCAGGACGGCGCGTTGCTGGACAGGCCGGAACTGGGTGTCGGCGGCAACAAGGCCGATGTCGCCTCCATGCAAAGCACCATCGGACTGGTGTGGCGCTCGCTGGTGGTCTGGCTGGTCATATTATTCATGCTGACGCTGGTGAGCTTGCTGGGGTAGCGGTAATTCATGAATTGCCCGCGCTTGCTTACCGTACAATGCCGCCCATGGATACTCAACACCCTTTTGGTTTACTCACCCCCGATACTGTGTTGGACGCGCTCGACAGCGTCGGTCTCGTCGGTGACGGTCGCCTGCTGGCGTTGAACAGTTATGAAAATCGCGTCTACCAGGCAGGTATGGACGACGGGCCTGCGCTGGTCGCAAAATTTTACCGCCCCGAGCGCTGGAGCGATGAAGCCATACTGGAAGAGCATGCCTTTGTCGTAACCTTGGCCGAGCGCGAGATTCCGGTGGTGCCTGCGTTGCGAATCGACGGCAATACGCTGCACCAATTCAACGGTTTTCGCTTCTCGGTTTTCAGCAAGCATGGCGGCCGTGCGCCGGAGCTGGATAATCGCGATACGCTGGAGTGGATGGGGCGTTTTATCGGGCGCATTCATGCGCTAGGTAGCCTGGAGTCGTATCAGCATCGTCCTGCGCTGGATATTCAGAGCTTCGGCGTGGAGCCTGCCGCGTATTTGCTGGCACACGACTTTATCCCGGCAGAGCTGCTTGAAGTCTATCGCGGTGTAGTCGCATTGGCGCTGGACGGCGTGCGCCGTTGTTTTGACCGTGCGGGAGATGTAAAAACATTACGCCTGCACGGCGACTGTCATGTCGGCAATGTGCTGTGGACCGACGCCGGCCCGCATTTCGTGGATTTCGACGACAGCCGCATGGGACCGGCGATACAGGATATGTGGATGCTGCTATCGGGCGAGCGCGACGAACAGACCCGGCAGTTTTCAGACCTGTTGGCGGGCTACGAGGCTTTCTATGACTTCCATCCACGCGAACTGCATTTGCTCGAAGCGTTGCGCACCTTGAGGCTGATTCATTATTCGGCGTGGATTGCACGGCGCTGGGATGATGCAGCGTTTCCGGTGGCCTTTCCCTGGTTCAATACCCAGCGCTACTGGCAGGATAGAATCCTGGAGTTGCGCGAACAGATCGCGCTGATGGACGAACCGCCCTTGCCTTGCTGAAACTGCCGGATTTAGTCACTTACAGGTTTAATGATGTCAAAACGTGACAAGTTTGGTTATCCGCGCCTGATGAAGCAACTAGCCATTCGACTAAGCCAGCAAGCTGGCAAGTCGCTGGTTATCCGCGTGAGTCGCTTTTGTTGCTGATTTTTGAATAATGTACCGATTAGAAAGAGTAAATGACTAACGAATCTATCATCGCCGCAACACAGGACTGGCTGGAAAAAGCGGTCATCGGGCTGAACCTGTGCCCGTTTGCCAAGGCAGTACACGTCAAGAAACAGATACGTTATGTGGTCAGTTCGGCCACGACAGAGGAGGCGTTGCTGGCGGTATTGCTGGCTGAGTTGCGTCATTTGCAGGATACGGATCCTGAGGTGCTGGATACGACTTTGTTGATCCACCCTTACGTGTTGGCCGATTTTCTCGACTATAACGATTTTCTGGATACGGTGGATATCGCCACTGCTGAAGCGGAGTTCAATGATGCCTTTCAGGTCGCCAGCCTGCATCCGCTGTATCAATTCGCCGGTACGGAGTTGGATGACATCGAGAATTACACCAACCGCTCTCCTTATCCTACGCTGCATCTGCTGCGCGAAGACAGCGTGGACAGGGCTGTTGATGCTTTCCCCGATGCGGATCGGATTCCCGACAACAATATCGAGATGCTGAACAAGCTGGGGCATGCGGGCTGGGCAAAGTTGGGCTTGCCTGAGTAGTGCTCGTCATGCAAGGCAGCCGGGTACTTATTTATCGGGTCGCGTGTCTGATACGTCCCGATAAAATTTATAGGTATTTTTCCCGCTGGTTTTTGCCAGGTACATGGCTTCATCGGCTTGTTTGATGAGTGCCCCGGTATTTTGTGCATCATCCGGGTAGGTTGCAATGCCGATGCTGGCACCTATCTGACAAGTTTTTCCATTTAAATCAAATGGTTCAGATAAAGCGATAATAATCTTGTTGGCGATCAATGCCGTGTTTTCATCTGAGCCGACGTCATTTAATATAAAGGTGAATTCATCTCCTCCCACGCGCGCTACCATGTCCGAGGCGCGGATGACTCCCTTCAGTCTTCTTGATACGGCCTGTAATAGCATGTCCCCTGCATCATGTCCCAGCGTGTCATTGACTTTCTTGAATCCATCCAGATCGAGAAACAACACGGCGAGCTTGTAATTATGGCGCTTGGCCAGTGGAAGGGAATGTTCGAGGTGATCCAGAAATA
>JAUSLX010000108.1 GCA_030645775.1 Gallionella sp.
TCTCCGCGTTCTCCGCGTCTCCGCGTGAGATATGCCCAATCTAATTTCTAGTTTCAACAGTCAACTACGACAGAGCGATTTTAAAAGGATCAGTACCGCACCGTTGCCGCCCGCTTCGGGGGATGCAGCACAAAACGCCAATACTTGCGGATGTTGAGTGAGCCAGTTGCGCGTAAGCGTGCGCAACACCGCCTCGCCACCCCGGCTGTTCATTCCCTTGCCATGTATCACCTGCACACAGCGCAACTGGTCTTGTGCAGCCTGGTGCAGAAATTCCTGTAACAGCTTGCGTGCCGCATCGCCGGAACTGCCGTGCAGATCCAGACTGTCCTGGATGGCGCTGCGGCGCAGCTTTCTTAACGTCAGGCGCGACAAGCCATTGCGCAGAAAATCTGCCGGTGAGCCCTCGGATGAATAATCGGACAGGGTGTCGGCTATTGTGTGACGTGCGGCCGTTGAGCGCACTCTGGCCTGAGTTGAGGGGGTGGCCGGGGTGATGCGGTTTTGTTCGGCCAGCGGTGTAACCTCGCCGATAGTTTTACGGAATAGTGCCGCATCTTCAGGTTTGACTATGCCTTTCTTAACGTTCAAAGGCATCGGAATAGCCGTTACAGCTTGCCGATCGAGGCCAGGTACTTGTCTGCATCCAGCGCCGCCATGCAGCCGGTTGCCGCGCTGGTAACGGCCTGACGGTAGATCTGATCCTGTACATCGCCTGCGGCAAATACGCCTGATATGCTGGCTGCGGTGGCATTGCCGTTCGAGCCGCCGCGCGTCAGGATGTAGCCGTTATTCATTTCCAGTTGCCCGGTGAATATGTCGGTATTCGGTTTGTGGCCGATGGCGATGAACACGCCGGTCAATTCGATATCCTGCTTTTCACCGCTTTGCACATTTTTGACACGCATGCCGGTCACGCCGCTGGCATCGCCCAGCACTTCATCCAGCGTGCTGTTCAGTTGCAGGGTGATTTTTCCTTCCGCTACTTTTTCCATCAGATGATCGATCATGATGCGTTCCGCGCGGAAGGTGTCGCGACGGTGTACCAGCGTGACGTGTTTGGCGATGTTGGCCAGATACATCGCTTCTTCCACAGCGGTGTTGCCGCCACCGATTACCGCCACATTCTGTCCACGGTAGTAGAAACCGTCGAAGGTCGCACAGCCTGAAACGCCGCGCCCCATGAATTCCTGTTCGGAAGGCAGACCGAGATACTGCGCTGATGCGCCGGTGCAGATTA
>JAUSLX010000126.1 GCA_030645775.1 Gallionella sp.
GGGGAAACTGTTGCCGGGCAGCAATCTGGATCGCGCCTACACCCCCAGCTTCAACCTGATGGAACTGGAAAGCCTGATTCTGGAAAAGAGCGAACTGGGCGAGATTGCCGATTCGATCAAGGACTGCCTGCGTTGCGGCAAGTGTAAACCGGTGTGCACCACCCACGTGCCGCGCGCCAATTTGCTGTATTCGCCGCGCAACAAGATCCTCGCAACCTCCTTGCTGATCGAAGCCTTTTTGTATGAAGAGCAGACGCGGCGCGGCATTTCCATCCAGCATTTCGACGAATTCAACGATGTGGCCGACCATTGCACCGTCTGCCACAAGTGTCTGAACCCGTGCCCGGTCAACATCGACTTCGGCGATGTCTCGATGGCGATGCGCAATTTCCTGCGCAAACAGGGCAAGAAAAAATATAACCCGATTACCGCCAGTTCCATGCTGTACCTGAATGCCACCGATCCGCTCACCATCAAGCTGATGCGCAAAGTGATGATCGAATGGTCGTATAGGGCGCAGCGCATCGGCTACCAGATCGGCAAGCGTCTGGGATTGTTCAAAAAGCAGATCGCCCATCCGCCCGCATCGGTCGGCAAACCGACCATCCAGTCGCGGGTGATTCACTTCATCAATAAACCGATGCCGGGCAACCTGCCCAAAAAGACCTCGCGCGCGCTGCTCGACATCGAAGACAACAGCGTGATTCCGATTATCCGCAATCCGAACCGCTCCAGCGAAGATTCCGAAGCGGTGTTTTACTTCCCCGGTTGCGGCTCTGAACGTCTGTTCGGCCAGGTGGGACTGGCAACGCAAGCCATGCTGTACGAAACCGGCGCGATCACGGTTTTGCCGCCCGGTTACCTGTGCTGCGGTTACCCGCAGAACGCGTCCGGCCAGGGCGACAAAGCCAGCCAGATCACCACCGACAATCGCGTGTTGTTCCATCGCGTTGCCAACACCTTGAATTATCTGAACATCAAGACAGTGATCGTGTCGTGCGGCACGTGCATGGATCAATTGCTGAAATATCAGTTCGACAAGATTTTCCCCGGCTGCCGCTTGCTGGACATACACGAGTATCTGTTAGAGAAAGGGGTCAAGGTACAAGCTGCAAGCGGAATAAGGTATATGTACCACGAACCCTGCCACTCGCCGATAAAAACCTATCAGACGCAAACCGTGGTGGACACGCTGATGGCGACGCATGTGCCGATCAACGAGCGCTGCTGCGGCGAATCAGGCACCTTCGGCGTAGCCCAGCCGCACATCGCCACCCAGGTGCGTTTCCGCAAGGAAGAGGAGATGCGCAAGGGCGCAGACGCGCTGCGCGCCGATGGCTTTACCGGAGACATCAAGATACTCACCTCCTGCCCCGCCTGTCAGCAAGGTTTGTCGCGTTATAACGATGACAGCGGTACGACTTCCGACTACATCGTGGTGGAAATGGCCAAACATCTGCTGGGTGAGAACTGGATGGCCGACTTTGTGAACAAAGCCAACAACGGAGGGATAGAGCGGGTGCTTCTATAAGTGAAAGTGGGGAGTGAAGTATCATGCCCCTTGTTCCTTGCCCCTTGCCCCTTGCCCCTGAATCCATGCTAACCCTGCCACTCGAACCGACTGACGACCGCGCCAATCCGATTTTCAAGGATGCGGCCAGTTGCGCGCAGTGGCTGGGACAACTGCAACTGACCAATTTGCATCTGGCACACAGCCAGCTGCTCACCCAGATCAACGAATTCAACCGCTATCCGATGCGCGGGCTGGAGCGCCTCAACACCCTTGAATTATTAAGGGAAACCGTCAGCCATGTGCAGGAAGATTTTGCCAGAAAGCTGATAGGCAAGCCGCTGCCCCTGAACGAGAGCGAATTGATGGTGTTTCAGGCCATCGTGCAACTCTGGCAATCCCTGGTAACAGGCTATCAACGCAGTTTGCAGGCCTATATCGCAAGCGAGAAACCGCTGGGCAAATATGGCGCGCTGTTGTGCCAGCGCTGCCTGCTCTACAGCGGACTGGAAATCATCGAATACCTGCGCACCGGCTACGACTTTGACGCCAGCCTCTGGCATCAGCTGCATGAGCTGTACGCTTACGCAGAGCAACAGGAAATACATCAAATGGAAGTGGCCGATCCGCTCAGCCCCCTCCGCAACAGCTGCATGAGCAGCTATGTCAAGACGCTGCTTGCCTGTTATGCCAGTCCTGCCCAACTAACGCGCTGGCAATTGCAGCAACTGGATCACTGGCTTTCACTATGGTGCAATGCCGTCACCGTGGAACGCCGCTATAGCCTGATCAAAGGCGACGCTCTGCCACTCACGACCGACTTGTCCAGCACACAGGGACTACAGCAAGTAGCAGGTTTGCCGCATAACGACACCCTGCGCTTTCTGGCGATGGTTCCATTAAGCAAGTTGTTACGCGTAAAAATAATTTTGTTGCAGCAAGGCCAAACGCCCCGTCAAGTGGGGCTGGGCGATCACGCCGATAGCCAGAGCTGCCTTGAGTTACTCAATTTTTTACATCAGAGCTGGTGCGAAAACCAACACCAACGTGTGGGCGAACGGCAGCCTGTCGCCCGGCACGCCCAGCTTTGCTACAAGCCTGAGGGAATTTACGCACATTTATCCGGAAAGCCCTTTCAGCAAAGTGCGTCCGACGCTGACAGTCTGGGGCGCAAGCTCATCGCGGCACCGGCCCGCACACCCGATCATGCGCAGAAACAGCTGAAAATAGGCTATCCGCTGGAAAGCTGGCACATGGAGGATGAAAGCATCACGGGCGCACGTCTGATCCGTTCCGATGCCATTGGGGGGCGACTCAAGTGCAAACAATTGATTGCCCTGCGCCCTGGCGACGCACTCTCCTTCATGCTGGGAATTACCGCATGGGCAAACGTAACGCAACAGGGCAGGCTGGAAATCGGCATCAAATATCTGCCCGGCCAGCCCGAACCGGTACGCATCAGTACGTCAGGGATAGACCCGGTCGGCAAGGAAAAACACGCCCCTGCTTTTCTGTTGCCCGCCTTGCCGTCACTCAATATCCCGGCCAGTCTGATCATTCCGCGCGACTGGTTCCAGGACAACCGTGTGATCGAACTATTACATCCGGACGGCCAGATTTCAAGGGCTAAACTGGGCTTCAGCGTGGAACGCGGACTGGATTATGAACGCGCAAGCTTTACCCCCGTAGTGACGTAGGGCGGAAGCCCCAAAGGGGCGTTCCGCCACAAGATATTCGGCGGAACCGCAAGCGTTCCGCCCTACGCCCGCTGAGGAGCAGGTTAGGTGATCAGTCTGCTGGCCGGGAACACCAGCGAGAAGGTGCTGCCCTTGTCTTCATCGCTGACGATTTCCAGTCTGGCCTGATGACGCAGTGCGATGTGTTTGACGATCGCCAGCCCCAGCCCCGTGCCGCCCGTCCCCCGTGAACGGCTGCGATCCACCCGATAAAAGCGCTCGGTTAAGCGCGGGATATGCTGCGCGGCTATGCCTATGCCGCTGTCCTGCACCGAAAATACCGGCTGTCCACCACTCAACGTCCAGGATAACGTTATCGCGCCGCCCTCCGGAGTGTAGCGGATCGCGTTGCTGACCAGGTTGCTGAACGCACTGTGCAACTCGTCCCGGTTGCCGCACAACTGGTCGGGACCCAGCAGTTTCAGGCTATGCTGATGCCGCCCCCCGCTCAATAACTGTCCCTCCTGATACACTTCGTCGAACAGCGCTTTCATATCAACAGTCTCAGTCCGCAACGGGCTCTGATCGCTTTCCAGCCGTGACAAAATCAACAAATCCGACACCAGATTATCCATGCGGCGCGTTTGTTCAGCCATGAGTTGCAAGGCACGGCGGATATTGTCAGGACTCAGATCCTCCATGTCCTGCAGATTTTCAACAAAGCCGTTCACCACGGTCAGCGGCGTGCGCAACTCATGCGAGACATTCGCGACGAAGTCGCGGCGCATGGTTTCGATGCGCTCCAATTGCGTGATGTCATGGCTAAGCAGCAAGTGCTTGTTGCCCCCGTAGGGAATAAACTTGATCGACAACACCATGTCATCATGGCGTGCCGCTTTCATCACCAAGGGCTCGCCGAAATTGGCTGCATGCAGATATTCGATAAACTCAGGCTGGCGTACCAGATAGGTGATGTCCTGCATGATGTCGCGCTCGGCATTAAGGCCGAAGTGCTGTTCAGCGAGCGGATTACACCACTCAATCCGGCTGAATTCATTGAGACTCACCACCCCCTCCGGTAAGGCGGCAGTGGCTTGTTCAATATGTTGCAACTCGGCTGCCAGTTTTTGCTTGGTCTGATTATGCCTTTTGACCATTTTTCTCAGCCGTGAGAACACTTCTTCCCAGATACCATCCGCTTCAGGGATGGTTTCCAGACGCGCATCATTCAGCCATAGTCCCAGTTTATACAGTTGCCTTGCGCGGTACGCCATCACCAGCAGCAACACCAGCAGCATGAACAACAAGGCAGTCGTAACCGAGAATACAATCCACAGCAGCGATGCTGCCAGCGCGGCATACACTAAGGGTGAAATCACACGCAACCAGAAATCCTGCAAAATTTATCCTCAGTCAGGCCAAAAAATCCACGAAGACAGCAACCGTATTTTCATCGTTTCGTGATGAAAAACGCCTTGTGCCTACTTGACCGAAAACCGGTAACCGCTACCGCGCACAGTCTGAATCAGGCTATCCAGTTCCGTGGCTTCGAGTGACGCACGCAACCGGCGGATGTGCACATCCACCGTGCGCTCCTCGACAAACACTTGCGTTCCCCACACCTGATCCAATAATTGCGTGCGACTATACACCCGCTCCGCATGCGTCATGAAGAAATGCAGCAACCTGAACTCGGTCGGACCCAGTTCTATAGCCTGGCCCTTAGCCGTCACGCGATGCGAATCAGGCGACAGCTCCAATCCTCCTGCTGCCACTTTTTCGTCTGCCAGCACAGAAATATGGCGACGCATCACGGCGCGTATCCGCGCCATCAACTCACGCGGCGAGAAGGGTTTGGTTATATAGTCATCTGCGCCGGATTCCAGGCCCAGCACCTTGTCGCGTTCATCGCCGCGTGCGGTCAACATGATAATCGGAATATCGCGGGTACGCGCTTCGCTGCGCAACTGTTTGGCCAGCACTACGCCACTGGTGGAGGGCAACATCCAGTCCAGCAAGATTAAATCGGGCGCATGATCGCGTATCTGCTGCCATGCTTCTTCCGCATCGCCAGCACGCAATGCCACAAATCCGGCCTGGTTGACATTAAAAACCAGCAATTCCTGTATCGCCGGCTCGTCTTCGACAATCAAAATTTTCGCGCTCATCGTTACTCCTTCAGTTGAGGTTGCCAGAGTATGAAGAATTTGTGACAGGAATATGACAACTTTTATGTTTCTGTATGCGCCGCATGATGGCGACGCATCAGTGCGGGCAACAGGGAACCTGCCAGCATGCCGGTCACGCTCATCAGCAGCCCCACCAGTTGCGGCGGCCAGATATCGCCGCTATAAAACCGCTCCATCAGCAACCAGGAAGTCAGGCCCAAAACGATGGAGAACATGGCACCCTGATTATTGGCGCGTTTCCAGTAAAGCCCGAACGCCAGCGGCACGAATGCGCCCACCAGGGTAATTTTGTAAGCATTCTCCACCATCTTGAAGATGCTTTCATTGGAATCCAGTGCGAACCACAGCACGATGCAGCCAAACGCCAGCATGATGATGCGTATGGTGCGCAGCATTTGCCTGTCACTCATATGCGGGAACACGAAATGCTTAAGGATGTTCTCGGTAAACATCACCGAAGGCGCCAGCAAGGTCGCGGAAGCCGTACTCATAATCGCTGACAGCAGAGCGCCGAAGAAGAATACCTGTGCGACCAGCGGGGTATGGAGCAGAATCAGGCTGGGCAACACCATCTGGGTATCCGTTTCTATCAGATCGCCGAACACTTTGGGGTCGATCAGGGTCGCAGCATAGACCAGAAACATCGGCACAAAGGCGAAACCGAAATACAGCACCCCGCCCAGCACAGCACCGCGTACCGCTGTTTTTTCATTCTTTGCCGAGGTCATGCGCTGAAATACGTCCTGTTGCGGGATGGAACCCAGCATCATGGTCAGTGCCGCGCCGATGAAAGGAATCCATACTTCATAGCCGCCCTGCGGGAATAATTGCAGCTTTCCGGCAGCCTGCGCATGGCTGACCACATGATTCACGCCGCCCGCCTCGCCGCTGACCAGCACGCCGATCAGCAACAGCGCCGCCATGATGACGGTCATCTGCACGAAATCCAGCAGGGCGATGGACCACATGCCACCGAACACGGTGTAGGCCAGCACGATACCCGTGCCGATCACCATGCCGGTCGACTGCTCAATTGCACCGCCGCTGACCATAGTGAACACCAGACCCAATGCCGTCACTTGCGCCGCAACCCAACCGAGGTAGGAAATCATGATGCAGACGGTCATGATCAGTTCCACCGTGCGGTTATAGCGCGCCCGGTAATAATCCCCTATCGTCAGCAAGTCCATGCGATACAGGCGTCCGGCAAAAAACAGCCCGGCGATAATCAGGCACAGACTCGCGCCGAATGGGTCAGCCACGACCCCGCTCAATCCTTCCGTTACAAAAGTGGCCGGAATTCCCAGCACCGTTTCCGCGCCAAACCAGGTGGCAAACACGGTCGCCGTGACCACAGGCAAAGGCAGATTGCGTCCCGCCACCACAAAGTCACGCGAGTTGTGTACGCGCATCGAGGCGTACAAACCGATACCGATGGATAACAATAAATAGAGAACGACGAAGCCGGTCAACATGGTGGATAGTGGTAAGTGGTAAGTGGTAAGTGGTGCGGATTTTAGCAGTCCTGCAATGCATAAGGCCACCGCAGGGGTGGCCTTATTATTCCTTTCACCTGCAAGGGTAAGGAAGTATTACAGTTCCTGAGCGTGATCGGCCAGGTATTGTGCCACACCCGCCGTCGTAGCATTCATGCCCGCCTTGCCTTTGTTCCAGCCGGCCGGGCAAACTTCGCCGTGAGTTTCGTGGAATTGCAGCGCGTCTACCATGCGCAGCATTTCGTCGATGTCGCGTCCCAACGGCAGGTCGTTCACCACCTGATGACGCACCACACCATGCGTATCAATCAGGAAGGAACCGCGGAATGCCACGCCGCCCGCTGCTTCCACATCGTATGCCTTGCAGATTTCATGCTTGATGTCGGCAACCAGCGGATAGCCGACCTGACCGATACCGCCCTTGTTGATCGGCGTATTTTTCCAGGCCAGATGGGTGAATTGTGAATCGATAGAAACGCCGATAACTTCCACATTACGACTCTTGAAATCGCTCAGGCGGTGATCGAAAGCGATCAGCTCCGAAGGACAAACAAAGGTAAAATCAAGAGGATAGAAAAAAACTACCGCCGCTTTGCCGGCAGTGTAGCTTTTCAGATTGAATGATTCGTTGATTTCGTTATTGCCCATTACCGCAACAGCGGTAAAGTCCGGTGCTGCCTGACCGACGAGAACTGCCATGTTTATCTCCTGAGAATTGAATGAATTGGGTGACGCAATTTAGGGCATTCGCCCCATCACGTCAACCTTATGACGATTGTGGAATTTTATTGTTTTGCAACACCTGTTAAGCCGTAAACCAGTTTTGGATAAGCAGTCCGTCATAATCTGCAAAGTCATCCACATTGCGGGTGACCAGGGTGAGCTGATTGGTGAATGCGATTGCTGCAATTTCGCCATCCAAAACGGGAATGGTCACGCCTCGTTTTGATAGCCTTCCACGCTCTTGTGCCAACCATAGGCCAGCGATTTTCTCGTAAGGCAGAATGACCAGGCCGCCTTGTTCGAGCGCCTTGAGGTAGGAAATCAAGCACTCTTTGCGCTTCGAGTCCGCCAGGCGTTCGACACCGTAATGCAACTCATGCCAGACCGTCACCGCCGTGCAGTATTGCCCGCTGTATTGGTTTAATTTTTGCAGTACGTGTGGATTGGGCTGTGCCCTGGCAGGTTCGGACAGAATGTTGGTATCCAGCAAGTAGCTCAATCCCATGAAAATTCCCGCGCGATTGAACGGTCACGCCAGCTATCGACTTCCGCATCAGTCAGATCAAGTCCCGGCTGCTGCTCCCGCCACTGCATAATGGCCTGGAATACGCCTTCGCCTGCATTGAACCGTTGTTGGTAGCGTTCCGCAGAAATCAGCACCGCAACCAGTTTGCCATGCCGTGAAATACGGATATCCTCACCCGCTTCGGCCGCATGGATGAGTTTGGGCAAGTGGTTTTTTGCCTGAGCAATCGTGCTGATTTCCATTTAAAGCTCCATCCGGTTATTTATAGCCAGATGATAGCCATAGCCATCAAACCTGTAAAGCACGAGTAAAAACGAGCTTGTGGAATTTGATTTTCAATGAACACCCGTGACAGCGAACTGAACACTGTGCAACTGCGCATACACGCCGTTTTTTGCCAGCAATTCAGTATGGGTGCCGATCTCGGCGATTTCGCCTTTTTGCAACACGACAATCCGGTCAGCTTTTTCGATAGTGGACAAGCGATGAGCGATAACCAGCGTGGTGCGCCCCTGCATCAGCGTTTCCAGCGCCGCCTGCACGTGGCGTTCGGATTCGGAATCCAGTGCGGAGGTCGCTTCATCGAGAATCAGCACCGGCGCGTCCTTGAGTATCGCGCGGGCTATCGCGATACGCTGGCGCTGGCCCCCGGACAGTTTCACGCCGCGCTCGCCGACCAGCGTATTCAGACCTTCCGGCCACTCGCTGATAAATTCCATCGCGTGCGCAGCCTTTGCGGCGGCGATGATCTCCTGTTCGGAAACCACCCGCATCTGTCCGTAGGCGATATTGGCAGAAAGGGTGTCGTTGAACAGCACCACTTCCTGACTGACCAAGGCGATATTGGCGCGCAGGCTGGCCAGCGTCAGATCGGTAAGGTTATAACCGTCAAGGCGAATGTCGCCGCCGGTCGCCGTATAGAAACGCGGCACCAGATTGACCAGCGTGGTCTTGCCGCTGCCGGACGCACCGACAAAGGCGACATTCTCGCCGGCACGGATGTCCAGTCGGATATTTTTCAGCACCGGACGCGCGTCCTGAGCATAGGTAAATTGCACGTTGTCGAAATGCAACTCGCCGCGCACCCGGCCTGCAACCACCTTGCCCTCATCCGTTTCGCCCAGCGTGTCCAGCAAGGTAAACACACTTTCCGCCGCCGCCAGTCCGCGCTGCAAATATTCACTCACTCCGGTCAGCCGCTTGAGCGGCGCGGTCAGCATCAGCATCGCCATGATGAAGGAGACAAATCCGCCCACCGTGACTTCATCCGCGTTGGATTGCAAAGTGGCCAGATAAACCACCACAGCCAGCGCGATTGCCGCGACCATCTGCACGATAGGCACGTTGGCGGCAGCGGCAGAGGCCTGTTTCATCGCGTGACGGCGCACCCAGTTAGCCTGCTGGTGAAAGCGATCACGCTCATACTGCTGACCACCGAACAGCTTGACCACCTTGTGCGCGGACACGCTTTCTTCAATCACTTGCGTCATGTCACCCATGGACTGCTGGGAATCGCGGCTGGAAAGGCGCATGCGTTTACTGATGGTGCTGATAATCAGGGCGATGACCGGCGCCATCAGCAGGGTCAGCAGGGTCAGCTTCCAGTTGAGATAAAACAGCCAGCCCAGCAAACCGGCCATGACGATGCTGTCGCGCACCGAAATGGTCACCACCGTCGTTGCCGCCGTAGTCACCTGAGTGACATCGAAAGTCAACTTTGACAGCAGCGAACCGGTGGCATGATCGTCGTAATAGCCCGTCGGCAGACACAGCAATTTGCGGAACATCTCCTCGCGCAAATCCATCACCAGCTTGTTGCCCACCCAGCTGATCGCCAGCGTCCCGACAAAGGTGGCAATGCCGCGCACCAGAAAAATCAGGATGATCACCAGCGGCACGATACGCATCATCGCCTGATCCTTGTGGACAAATGTGCCGTCCAGCATCGGTTTCATCAGCGCGGGCACCAGCGGTTCAGTAGAGGCAACCACGATCATGCCCAGCAGCGAGATTGCAAAGGTGCGCCAATAGGGTTTGACGTAACTCAGGAGGCGGAGATAAAGCTGGGTACTGGATAAATTCATAGGCCGCACTCTATCAGAAAAGCACCTTTTCCGGCACCCGGGCGCCGGATCACAAACCGCGACCCGCATTAACGACTTGCTAAACCATTAGAATATGCTAATATACAACGTCATTGATTCGGAGTTACCCCATGTTCACCCATACCATCAAGGAAGTAGAAGCATCCGAACTCGCCCATTGGGTGAATGATGCAAACCATAAACTGCGCGTGCTTGATGTACGTCAGATGCAAGAGATTTCCACGGGCACGGTACCCAGCGCCGAGCCGCTTCCGCTGCACATACTGCCCGCCAGAGTCCACGAGCTGTCCCCCGATGAAAAGCTGGTTATGGTGTGCCGCAGCGGCGCCCGTTCGGCACAGGCCTGTCTGTTTCTCCAGCAACAGGGATTTTCAAACGTGTACAACCTGCGTGGCGGGATGATGGGTTGGATGCAGAGCGGTTTATCCGCCTGTCAGCCGGGCTGAGTACCGCACACAGACTAATTCTTCAGTAATCGAAACAGGAAGCAGGCATGAAATCAAACAAAATATTCTGGGCGCTGGCCATCATACTGGCCGTGGTCTTCGGCATGCAGCAACTGCAAGCTGCGGACGGCGTGGACGTAAAGCTGGCGCAAAGCATGAACATGCAGGGCGCGCTGTTGCTGGATGTGCGCGAACCTGACGAGTATTCGGCGATTCATGCCACGAATGCGAAACTGATCCCGCTGGGTCAGCTGGAGTCCCGCTTGCAGGAAATCGCGACTTATAAAGACCAGCCCGTCGTGGTGATCTGTCGTTCCGGCCGCCGCTCGGCACAAGCCGTTTCCCTGTTGAAGGAAGCCGGCTACAGCCAGGTCAGCAACGTAAAGGGCGGCACGGTCGCGTGGGAAAATGAAGGACTGTCAGTCGTACGGATGTGATGCCGCATTCGGCAAGTCAGACGATCATTCTGCAGCAAGCCGCTTCGTAAAGCCCGCCAGCGCCCTTAAAGATCGATGCCAGGCTGGGCACGCATGCCGGCACGAAAGGCGTGTTTAATATCCTGAATTTCGCTGACGGTATCCGCCATGTCCAGCAGACACTGCGGCGCGGCACGCCCGGTTATCACCACATGCTGACTGCCCGGGCGCGATGCCAGATCAGCACAGACCTGTTGTGCATCCAGATAGCCGTAGTTCAGCAGATAAGTCAGTTCGTCCAGCACCACCAGATGCAGCGTGGCATCGCTCAACAAACCCTGCGCAACCGTCCAGCCGCGTTGTGCGCTGGCCACATCCGCCTCGCGATTCTGGGTATCCCAAGTGAAGCCATCGCCCAGAACATGCCATTGCACGCCGGGCTGAGCGCCTAAAAAAAGTTCTTCACCGGTATCGCGACGGCTCTTGAGAAACTGCGCCACGCCAACTTTAAATCCATAGCCCAGCGTGCGTGCGACCATGCCAAACGCCGAACTTGATTTTCCCTTGCCGTTGCCGGTCAGCACCAGCAACAACCCTTTATCCTGCGTAGCATGGGCTATCGCCGCGTCCACCACGGCCTTTTTGCGCATCATGCGTTTTTGGTGTTGGACGCTGCTATCGATCATTGCTTAAGAGGCGATTTGCGTATCCGTGCGGCGGGTGAACAGCGCATACAGAATGGCAGCCGGGATCAGGTATATGGCTGCGCCGCTGACATACGGCAGATAGTATTGCGCGATCTGTGCTGCATATTGGGCGATGCCCATATCAGCATAGCGCCCTGAAAACAGGTAGAAAGAACCGTTGGACAAGACGAAGGCCACGTTGATCGCCGCAAAGGCGACACCTGAAAACATCGCCAGACTGCGCAGGCTGTTGTTATGGATACGCGCGTAGTACCGGCCCGCAAACCACAGAGCAGCATAGGTCGGAATCAAAAACCAGTAGGCCGGAGTCACGCAAAAATCATCCACGCCCAGATAATTGATCGCGGTGTAATCCAGCGCGCCCGCTGCCAGCAGCAAGGCGCCCAGCAACAGCGGGCTGGAGATCAGGAATCCCGCCAAAAGAAACACAGCCAGCGAAGCATCCGGCAAATGCAGCGCACTGCCAAAATGGTGCATGCGCGTAGCGGCCATCAACGCAATCAGCGTGGCCAGAATGGCGATTTTTTTAATCTGAATATTGTTCATTACATCCCCTTAAATTTGAGTAGCTGCCGACGGTATCAAACAGTACACGAAGCCACGAAGAAAGCAAAGGCGGACAGGCCGCCCTTGCTCGCGTTATTGCTGGTAACTCAGTCCCACGAACACTGTTCGACCGGGCAAAGTGTAGGCATTGTATCTGCCCGGTGTGAATTGACTGCTGACTGCGTAGGTGAAATAACGGCGGTCAAACAGGTTATTTACCGAGGCATTTACCTGCCAGCCCTTCATTTCATGCACCAGCTTGATATCAAACAGTGAATAAGACGGAATCTTTACACCCAAGGTATTGGCTTCGTCATTTTCCATGAACTGTGAGCCAACGTAAGTCAGCGCAGCATTGAGTCGGGTCTGTTCACTCGCTAGCCATGAAGCACCCAAATTCGCCTTTTGATTCGCCACCAGAGGCACTCGCTTACCGGCAATATTTACGTTCAACTGAGTAAATACACCACCCGGCATCACCCCTGACAGAAAGCGCGCATCGGTATAACTATAGTTGGCATTCAGCGCCAGCTTCTGCAACGCCTGCCATTTACCCTCCAACTCCACGCCTTGACGCCGTGAGGGTGGCAAATTGGTATTGCCGGTACCCGTCGTAAAGGGATCGAGATGTATTTCATCCCTTACTCTGCTATTGAACACGGTGGCGCGCCAGCTGCCTGCCTGCGTCCGCTGGTCCACGCCGAACTCTACGCCGTTCGATGTCTGCGGACGCAGAAACTGAAACTGATTGGTAAAGGCTGCACCGGATTCATATATCTCGTCCACGTTGGCAAAACGAAAACTGCTGCCAATTTTACCGTTGAATGCCAGGCCTGAATCGAGCTGATGGCGCAAGCCGAGTTCGTAAGCATTCTTGGTAGCTGAAAACGAAGCTGCGGGTGCAGCCGAGCCGAAGAATGCACCCGGAGCGGCCGGATCATAAATATCGTTACCGGCCATGGAAATACGTTCGTTACGCACCCCTGCCAGCAGCGTAGTTTCCTTACCCAGATGCGTCGTATTTTGCAGATACCATGCATCGTTTTTCTGGTGCATGCCGATACTGTTGATGGGCTGAGCTATATTCGCCAGCGCATTTGATATACGCTGGCCATAGCGCCAGCGATGCATGTCCACACCGACCACCAGCGAACTGTCACCGCCCAAATCATACGGAATCCGGGCACGCGGCGTAAACGAAGTGACATTGAGATCACCATCCCGGTAGGCTGGGAAACCGCCCCAATCAAAATAGGATTTCTGATTTTTGTTACGGGTCGCCAAACCCACATTAAGATCAACAGCACCCAGCATCTGCTGCCAATCCAGTGCCAACCGGTTTCCATCACGGCTGGCATAATCCAGCGGCGTAGCTGCGCCGCGCGGGTCAGTCCTCACCTGGTCGATACCCAACGCCGCTTGTACTGTGCGCCCTCCAGGCAACTGAATGTTCTGGCTATCCATGCCCAACTTGGCAACCAATTCGCCCGCTTCGGTCAGCCAGCGGAAATTGGCCTGAGCATTCGTTTGCTCATTGCGGTTATTAGCGCGATAGCCTTGCGAACTTAACTTGCTGGCAGTCAAATCCAAATCGGCTTTACCAGAGAAATAACTGCCGCCGGCCTGTGCTTCAAACAAGCCGTAGCTACCGCCGCGCGCACTGACCTGAGCACTGCCGCCAGTTTTTGCGGGCGTGCGAGTAATGATATTGATGACGCCACCGGTTGTTCCGCCACCATACAAAACAGCACCACTGCCACGCAGGATTTCGATACGTTCGATGGCCGAGAAGGGTATTGCCGCCCATTGGACACCGGACAAATCAGGATCCGTTATACGACGCCCATCCAGCAGGATCAGCGTATTCTGTCCCGCAGCCGCACCGAAACCACGCATATCCACAGTCGCAGCGGCCGCGTTGTTGCCAAATAAATCACGCATCGAGATGCCCGCTTCCCCAGACAACAATTCCGGCAGCGTCCGCGCACTACTTTGCTGAATCTCTGCCTGACTGACTATCGTCACGTTGATCGGCTTATCAACAGATATGTCATTGAAGCGCGTGGCTGTGACAACCACTTCATCCAAACTTGCTGTTTCCGCAAAAGCGGCAATGGGGAGTGTGATCGCACCGAACAGCGCAACCGCAATAAGTTTTTGTTTCATTTTGATTTCCTGATTAAAGTCCCAAGCGACCCCGCTGGAACGTTATAAAGACAGAAAATACCGAAGAAGAGAAAAGATAGCGGATGGCGAACGCTCCACTGTCCATGCGCCTCCCGCAGCATTTCCCGAACTGTGCTCTGGGGCCGGTATCCGGGCTCACAAGTCTTGATTTTCCGCCTTCCCATGATTGCTCACAGTGGCCTGTTGAAAAATCCACACTCGCTTACCGTTGCGGGGGCAGCGCAGGCTTGGTTGAGCGACTCCGAACCGGACAAATCCGCAAAGCGAATCCACCTGATTCCAGCCACTGACAACGCACCTGCTTCCCGTTTAACCAGACTGCAATGCAGCCTGGCACCTCAAAGCAGTGCGCACTTTATCACAAGCGCACTAAACCTCATAAAACCATAATTTACAAATTGCTTGCACAAGCCCCTCTTAGCGTTTGACTTTCCAGCACTTTTCAAACTATATTAGCCACATGGAAAATGAATTAAGCGCACTGGAAGGCAAACTCGCCCAGCTGATACAGGTCAGCGGCAAATTGCGTACAGAAAATCACCAGCTACGCCAGGAACTGGCACAGGCTCTCAGCAGCAACCGGCTATGCAACGACAAGATAAACAGTGCGAAAACACGCCTGGAAAAATTGCTGCCCACCTTACCCGAAGAGCAATCATGAGCACCAAAACGCTGGATGTCAAAATTCTCGATCGCGAACTGCGCGTTGCCTGCCCGGACGAAGAACGCGAAGACTTGCAGGATGCGGTTGCCTATCTCAACCGGAAAATGGTCGAAATCCGTGATGCCGGAAAAATCGCCAATGTCGAACGTATTGCCATCATGGCCGCACTTAATATTGCCCATGAATTACTTTCCATGAAAGTCGGAAAGGGTGTTGACCTCTCCGACTTAACGCGTAGAATGAATTCCATGCAGTCGGCAATAGATCAGGCGTTAGCTGAGCAAGATACGCTGTTTTAGTCTCGGCAAATCTGAAGTTCAGTTTTTCAAATTGTCCCCTGCGGTGTTCGTCAGACCCATATATTCTTTGAACCAAGTAACTTTACAGGTCGCGACTCACACGCCGCTGTTGTGAACGTCCCTTGCGGATGATCCTGATGCGGCAGAGAAGCAACCCTCTTGAACCTTCAGGTTCGAGATGCTGGGTCAACGGCACAGGCGGGGGACTTTATTCAGTGCGACCTTCGGGTCGCACTTTTTATTGGCTGATAGCTTACTCAACTGC
>JAUSLX010000129.1 GCA_030645775.1 Gallionella sp.
CCTCCCCCTGTGAGGGGGAGGGGGCAGTTATGGAGGAGGGAGCAGATATGTGGGAGGGGGCTGAAACGATGCGCGGCAGTAAGTCCAGCGTGGTTTGCAGACTCACCTCAAAGGTGCGCAGGTTGCGGTTGTTGACGCCGATCAACGGCGTGGTCAGTTGCAGCGCGGCGTCGAGTTCAATCGAGTTATGCACTTCGACCAGCACCGCCATACCCAGCGTATGCGCCAGCGCCTCGAACGCCTGCATCTGCGCCACGTCGAGCGCAGCGGCGATCAGCAGGATCGCATCCGCGCCCATCGCACGCGCCTGCCATATCTGGTACTCGTCCACCATAAAATCCTTGCGCAACACCGGCAGAGCGCAGGCAACCCTCGCCTGTTGCAGATAGTCGGGACAACCTTGAAAGAATTGCGCGTCGGTCAACACTGACAAACAGGCTGCACCATGCTTTTCATAGCTGGCCGCAATTTCAGCGGGATTGAAATCGGCGCGTATCACGCCTTTGCTGGGACTGGCTTTCTTGATTTCGGCAATCACGGCAGGCTGGCCTGCGGCAATTTTTGCGCGTATTGCGCCGACGAAATCGCGCGCGGGCGCGGCCTGTTCCGCCTCGGCGCGCATTGCAGCCAGCGGCTTGACGGCCTTTGCAGCCGCCACTTCATCAACTTTGACCGCGAGAATTTTATTTAATATATCCGACATGATGCCTTCCTGTTATCAAGGCGCGCATTTTACCATCAACCCCGTCATATCTGGAGTGCGGCGGCATGACGCCGCAAATCGCGCAACCGAGGTTGCGCACTCCATAATCAAATCGCGCAACCGAGACCGCAGGGGTCTTGATGAAACAACTAAATTCAACTAGGCTCGATAAAACATGAGCCAAGTTTTCATTTATCCCACGCAACAACGCAGCTAGCTGCTGTTGCTGAATGAAGGTTGCGCACTCCATACGACGCGTCGCTGCCACGCGCAGACAAGTCTGCGCACTCCATTGGTGATAAAATGCCCGTCAGTTTTAATTTATGGGCAAGCCATGGAAAACATCAAAGAGTATATGAAGGGAGTCGGGCAGGCGGCCAGAGCCGCCTCGCGCATCATGGCGCAGGCCGACACTTCAGCGAAGAATCGCGCGCTGACCGAAATCGCCGCCGCGCTGCGAGACCAGTCAGCGAAATTACTGTCGGCAAATGCTGTAGACGTTACTGCTGCGCGCGCCAACGGTCTGGATGAAGCCTCCATCGACCGTCTGACGCTGACCGACAAGACCGTGCATTCCATGGCGGAAGGCTTGCTGCAAATCGCGCAACTACCTGATCTGATCGGCGCGATCAGCGACCTGAATTACCGCCCCTCCGGCATACAAGTCGGCAAGATGCGCGTGCCGCTGGGCGTGATCGGCATCATTTACGAGTCGCGCCCCAATGTCACGGCAGATGCGGCAGGTCTGTGCCTCAAATCCGGTAATGCGGCCATCCTGCGCGGCGGCTCGGAGGCGATTCATTCTAATCAGGCCATCGCCGCCTGTGTGCATGCGGGTTTACGCGCGGCCGGACTGCCGGAAACGGCAGTACAGGTGATCACCACCACTGATCGTGCGGCCGTGGGCGAACTGATTACCATGAAGGAATACGTGGATGTGATCGTGCCGCGCGGCGGCAAGAGCCTGATCGCGCGTATATCGGCGGACGCAAAAGTGCCGGTGATCAAGCATCTCGATGGCATCTGTCATGTTTACATCGACGACGAGGCCGATCTGGAGAAGGCGATACGCATCGCCGACAACGCCAAGACGCATCGCTACGGCGTGTGCAATGCCATGGAAACGTTGCTGGTGGCGCAAAGTGTGGCCGCTCAGGTATTGCCGCCGC
>JAUSLX010000132.1 GCA_030645775.1 Gallionella sp.
GATGACTTGCTGCCCGCCGTGGTGCTGACCGTTTCACCCAAGCAGATTCTAGCCTACAGCAGGGGTGGCGAACGGATTACCCTCAGCGATGAGGCTTTGCGCTTTGCACATCGCGCCTTAAGTGATAAAGTCGCTTTAAATCAACGCATTGTCGCTGGCTCCATCATACGCGTGCAAAAAAATGAAAGCGGTGTCTGGCAAATCAGCCAACTACCGCAAGTAGAAGCCGCATTTGTATCCGGCAATCCACTCGACGGCGCCATCTATTCTTTGGTCGGCGGCTTTGATTTTAATCACAACCAGTTCAACCACATCACACAGGCATGGCGTCAAGCCGGTTCCAGCGTCAAACCCTTTATTTATTCTGCCTCGCTTGAGAAGGGTTTCACCCCTGCCACCCTCATCAATGACGCGCCGCTGATGTTCGGCGCCGATCAAACCGGCAGCGAACCCTGGCAACCCAAGAATTACGATGGCAAATTCGAAGGCCCGATGCGCATGCGTCAGGCGCTGCTCAAATCCAAAAACATGGTCTCAATACGCATACTGCAATCCATCACACCCCAGTATGCGCAGGACTACATCACCAAATTCGGGCTGCATGCCGACAAGCATCCGCCTTATCTGACCATGGCACTGGGTGCGGGTTCGGTGACACCTCTACAGTTGCTGACAGGATATTCGGTTTTCGCCAATGGCGGCTTCCGCACCAGCCCTTACTTCATCGAGCGCGTTGAAGACGCACAAGGCAATATCCTCAGCAGAACCACCCCCGCCGTGGCCAACGAGGGTGCGGAACAAGTCATAGATGTGCGCAATGCTTACACCATGGTCAGCATGATGCAGGACGTGGTTAAACATGGCACAGCCATACGCGCGATGCAACTGGGTCGTCAGGACCTGGCCGGAAAAACTGGCACCACCAGCGACTCGATTGATGCGTGGTTTTGTGGCTTTCAACCCTCCGTGACTGGCATTGCCTGGATGGGCTTCGATCAGCCGCGCAGCCTGGGCGACAAAGAAACGGGCGGCGGTGCCGCTCTGCCCATCTGGATGAGCTATATGGAAAAAGTGCTCAAAAGTGTTCCTCAGGTGGAGTACACCATGCCGGAGAACATGGTCGCCACGCGCATCAATGAAAACGGGCAGCGCGACGAAAATGGCGCGAGGGTCGAATTCTTCTACGAAGAAAATCTGCCATCCGAATACAACCTGCCAGCGCCCGTTGAAGCGGGCAAGCCCGCTGAGACCATCAAAGACCAGCTACTCTGATGACCCATAAGGAACACGCTCACAAGCGCGACCTGATGCGCGAACAGCTGGCGCATCAGGCTGCCAAACTGATAGCGGAAGGCATGACAGATTTCGCCTTTGCCAAACGCAAGGCCGCCCGACAACTCGGCGCGTCCGACACCCAGCACCTGCCCAGCAATCAGGAGGTACAGGAAGCCTTACACAGCTATCGCGCCTTATATCAGCACGACAGCCACCCTGGCGTTCTGCATCAGCTACGCACGGAAGCCCTGGACGCCATGCAGCTGCTGGCCGAGTTCAACCCCTATCTCACCGGATCAGTCTTGAACGGTGCGGCAGGTGAAAACTCGGACATCAACCTGCTGCTGTTTTCCGACGATGCCAAAGCCGTGCTGTTGTTCCTGCTCAAAAACAAGCTCGAATTTGAAGACGGAGAATGGCGAGTGAGACTGGGCGGGCATGAAGAGATCGTGCCGAGCTACACCCTCACAACTGAATCAGGCACCCAGATACACATCATCGTGCTACCCGAAAACGCCCGCCACAGCGGCAGCCGCCACCCGGAGACGCATGCGGATATTGCGGCAGTTAAGACGTTGCTGGCGGGATAACTCGCAGGACGGGAAAATTGCCCACCTTTTCACCGCGTGGGCAAATGAAGCCTGCCCACCCTACCCCTGCTTTTTCAGCCACCGCGCCGCATCCAGCGCGAAATAGGTCAGTATCCCGTCTGCTCCGGCGCGTTTGAATGCCAGCAGTGATTCCAGCACGCAGGCCTCCTCGTTCAGCCAGCCATTCTGCGCGGCGGCCTTGAGCATCGCGTATTCGCCGCTCACCTGATAGACGAAGGTCGGCGCCTTGAATTCATCCTTCACGCGCCGCAGAATGTCCAGGTAGGGCATGCCGGGTTTAACCATCACCATATCCGCACCTTCCTGCAAATCCATGCCGACTTCCCACAACGCCTCGTCGGAATTGGCCGGATCCATCTGGTAAGTGTATTTATTGCCCGTGCCCAGATTGCCGCTGGAGCCGACGGCGTCGCGGAACGGGCCGTAGAAGCTGGAAGCGTATTTGGCGGAATAAGCCATGATGCGGGTGTGGATGTGACCGTCAGCATCGAGTGCAGCGCGCACCGCACCGATGCGACCATCCATCATGTCTGAGGGTGCGACTATGTCGGCACCCGCAGCAGCGTGCGTCTGTGCCTGACGGGTTAATACGGCAATGGTTTCATCGTTAAGGACATAACCCGCTTCGTCTATCAGCCCGTCTTGCCCGTGACTGGTGTAGGGATCGAGCGCAATATCAGTCATCACACCGAGGTCGGGAAAGTTTTTCTTCAGCGCGGCGACCACGCGCGGCACCAGACCGTCCGGGTTGTAGGCCTCGCGCGCATCCAGGCTTTTCAATGGCGTATCGATCACCGGAAAGATCGCCATCACCGGTATGCCCAGTTTGACGCACTGCTCTGCATCCTTGAGCAACAGATCCAGCGTCTTGCGCTGCACACCCGGCATGGACTTGATATCTTCGACTGTGTTCGTGCCTTCCAGCACAAAAACAGGGTAGATAAAATCTGCCGGGGTGAGCAGATGTTCGCGCATCAAATCGCGCGAAAAAGCATCGCGGCGCATGCGGCGCATGCGTTTATTGGGGTATTGTCCGAGTGACTGCATATTTTTTTCCTGAATTGTTATTTTTATGGAACTAATTAAGAAAACGCTTATCTGAACGTGCGAATGATGATGAATCGTTCCACGTTTCTCCTCCCTGAGCGTGTGTCTTAACCTTGTTAAGATGTTTAGCCCCCACTAGTTGGGGGCTTTTTTTGCCTGCGGTTTCATGCACGTGGGCATGATGCCCACCCTACATTCAATCAACGATGCCTTCAACAACATCAGACGCAGAGGAATCATCCGGTTTTAGCCACCCGGCAATCACCGCTTCCGCCTCTTCCACACCTTGTTTCTTCAGGCTGGAAAACAGCTGCACGGTACACTGGGGAAAATGTTCGGCAAGATGGGCTTTTACCTTGAATAAGGTCACCGTGGCTTGCTGGCGACTGAATTTATCCGACTTGGTCAGCAGGATGTGCACCGGTTTTCCCGTCGGCGCAAACCAGTCCAGCATGGTTTCATCCAGCTCAAGCAAAGGACGGCGTATATCCATGATGACAATCAGTCCACACAGCTCTTCGCGCTTTTTCAGATAGGTGCTCAGCAGACCTTCCCAGTGACGCTTGGCCTCAGGCGGTACTTTGGCATAACCATAACCGGGCAAATCCACGATATAGCTGTCATTGCCCAGTGAAAAATAATTCAGATGCTGGGTGCGCCCTGGCGTTTTGCTGGTATAGGCCAGGCGTACATGATTCGCCAGCGTGTTGATTGCGCTCGATTTGCCTGCATTGGAACGCCCCACAAAAGCAACTTCACGCCCGCCATGCATCGGCAGATCCTTGATGTGGTTGACGGTGGTATAGAACGTAGCGAGTGAAAAAAGTCCCATTAGAGAACCCCTAATAATCTACTGCTACGCTTATTAAAGGTTCTCATTATTTCCAGACCGAAAAGATGGTGTCCGCTGCTGCAATCGTCGCGGCTATGTCAGCCTCGCTGTGCGCCGAGGAAACAAAACCCGCCTCGAAGGCCGAAGGGGCAAGATACACACCCGCATCCAGCATGGCGTGGAAGAAACGGTTGAATGCTTCCTTGTCGCACGCCATGACTTCAGCGTAGCTGGCAGGCACGGCAGCGCTGAAATACAGGCCGAACATGCCGCCCACCGATTGGGCACAAAATTCAACACCATGCTTTTTGGCGCTCGCGCTCAGGCCCTCAGTCAATTGTTGCGCCAATTGTTCCAGACGCGCATAAAACCCTTGCGCCTGCACCAGTTTCAAGGTCGCCAAACCCGCCGCCACCGCAACCGGATTTCCCGACAGCGTACCGGCCTGATAAACCGAACCCAGAGGCGCCAGGCATTGCATAATATCGCGACGTCCACCGAACGCTGCTGCCGGCAACCCGCCGCCCATCACCTTGCCCAGCGTGACCAGATCCGGCTTGATGCCGTAATAGCCCTGCGCGCCCTGAAGACTGACGCGGAATCCGGTCATTACTTCGTCCAGAATCAACACTGCGCCATGTTTTGTACACAGATTACGCAGGGCATCGAGGAATTCTTTTTTAGGCGTAATCAGATTCATGTTGCCCGCAACCGGTTCGACAATCACGGCAGCGATCTCATTACCCATTTCGGCAAACGCGCGTTCAAGGCCGGCCGCATCGTTGTAATCCAGCACGGTAGTCAGCGAGGCAATCTCAGCGGGCACGCCGGATGAACTCGGCTGGCCGAAGGTCAGCGCGCCGGAGCCTGCCTTGACCAGTAAGCCATCGGAATGGCCGTGATAACACCCCTCGAATTTAACGATACGACTGCGACCGGTAAAGCCGCGCGCCAGACGAATGGCCGTCATGGTCGCTTCTGTGCCGGAACTGACCAGTCTCACCATTTCCAGACTCGGCAACAGCTTGCACAACAACTCGGCTATTTCCAGTTCGGCAGCCGTAGGCGCACCAAAACCCAATCCATTCGCCGCCGCATCCTGTACCGCGCGAACCACATCCGGATGGCAATGCCCGGCAATCATCGGCCCCCATGAGCCCACATAATCGATATAGCGTTTGTCATCCGCATCCCAGACGTAAGCGCCCTTGCCACGCTGAAAAAACAACGGCGTGCCGCCCACCGAGCGAAACGCGCGTACCGGCGAATTCACGCCGCCGGGGATAACTTTCTGGGATTCGTCGAATAATTGTTGGTTGTGCGAAGTCATGTTGCGTCTTTCTAAACTAATTATGTAAATTCAAATTTGCCAGCCGCTGCGCAGCAGACAGGATATTTTCTGCAGCGAACAGCGCCGAAATCACCGCCAGCGCATCAGCGCCGGCAGCCAGCACAGACGCGCCATTTTCTACCGTAATGCCGCCGATCGCCACCAACGGCAGTTTAATCTCATTGCGCGCCTGGCGGAGTAACTCCAGCGTTGCCCCTTGCGCATCAGGCTTGGTCGTGGACGCAAAAAAAGCGCCGAACGCGACATAATCGGCACCCTGGCTGACAGCCTGATGCGCCAGACCCAGGCGATTATAACAAGACACACCGATAATTTTTCCGCTACCCAACGCGTGCCGGGCTGCCGCAATGCTGCCATCCTCGCTACCCAGATGCACACCATCGGCATCCACCTGTTTTGCCAGAGCAGCATCATCGTTGATGATCAGCGGCACGCCATATTCCCGCGTCAATGCGCGCATCGCCCTCGCCTGCTCCAATCGCAATGCGGCATTGCCCAGCTTGTTGCGGTACTGCAAAACCCGCACCCCGCCTTGCAACCCCAGACGTACACGGCGCAACAACTCCGCGGTATCCGGTTCCTCCGGCGCAATCGCATACAGGCCGCTGATAGTCTGTAGCGCCAGACGACGTGATTCAGCTTGTAGCAAGTCTTACCCCTTCCACTATCCTTCGCTCAAAACAAGGAGCGCATAGCGCGACTATGTTTTTAGTCACTTACAGGTTTAATGATGTCAAAACGTGACAAGATTTGTGTTTTTCGCAGGTCGGGATTTATCCCGACAAGACGTGTTGAATAAAGCAAAAACGTCGGGATAAATCCCGACCTACAAGTTTGGCTCCCGCTTGTCTGGCTTAGGCGAAGGCCCTTGCGGTCTTGCGGCATCAGTTCTCAGTCCTGCATCTAGTTAAGCCTTTCAGGCTTGTCTTCATCCTCTTCGCCGCGCGCCCAGAACAGTCTGTCCGGAATATGCTGCCCCATACCGGGCCGGAAACCCGCATTCAGTGTTTGCCAGGTGTATTCCTGCGCTTCCCTGACCGCCTCGGCAATCTCCACACCTTGCGCCAACAAGGCCGCGATAGCCGAGGCCATGGTACATCCCGATCCGTGATAAATTCCCGGCAGACGGTCCCAGCTATCGCTGCGCACCACACCCTGCTCGTTATACAAGGTGTTGATTACTTTGGGAGTCTGTTCGTGTGTGCCGGTAATCAGCACATACTCGCAGCCCATAGCCAGAATACGCTTGGCGCATTCTTCCAGACCAGGATCATCTTCTTCATCCTCTTCATCTATTGCCAGCCGCCGCGCCTCTATGCTGTTCGGCGTGACGATGGTGGCCTGCGGGATCAGCAACTCGCGCATCGCATCCAGCATGTCTTCGTCAGCCAGCTCATCGCCACGCCCCGAAGCCAGCACTGTATCGAGTACAAAGGGAATGTCGGGGTAATCCGCCAAGACCTCGGCAATCGCCACGACATTTTCCACACTGCCCAGCATGCCAATCTTGAAAGCCGACACCGGCACATCTTCCAGCATGGCGCGCGCCTGATCCACCACCCATTCCGGGTCTATCGGCAGGACATCCTCCACGCCGCTGGTGTCCTGCACCGTAATAGCCGTCACGACCGACAGCGGATGACACCCCATGCTGGCGATGGTCAACATATCGGCCTGCAAACCGGCACCCCCGCTCGGGTCGGTGGCGGCAAAACTCATTACTAGAGGAAACGATTCAGACATGATGTAAATGGTAGGGTTATGCGCGACAGATAGCGCATTTTACCCTATATGTCCGTGATTACTAAACTGATGTTACGCATCCGGTGCCCGTGCCGCCAGCCAGTGGCCAACGACTAAATTTTTCGCACGAATACCTTGGATTTGCGCTGGTAGTTATACAGCGATTTTTTCTGCGCGGGCAATTCGGTGACATCACTCTCCCTGAAACCGCGCTCCAGGAACCAGTGTGCGGTGCGCGTAGTAAGCACGAACAGCTTTTTCAGCTTCTGCGTCTTGGCAAGGGCGATCATGTGATTGAGGATAGCCTCGCCGTAACCGCGATCGCGACATTGCTCATCGACGGCCATACAGGCGAGTTCGGCAGCCGCTTCGTCCGGGAAGGGATAAAGTGCGGCACAACCGACGATGCGGTGATCGTGCTCCAGCACCACGAAGCGTTCGATCTCGCGCTCCAGCAACTCACGCGAACGACGCACCAGTATGCCCTGCTCTTCGAGCGGGATCAGCAAATTCAGAATGCCGCCCACATCCTCGATCGACGCATCGCGCAAGGTATTGAGGGTGGATTCCACCACCATCGTGCCGATACCATCATCGCTGAACAGTTCCTGCAACATGGCACCATCGGTGTGACGACTGATCAAATGGGTGCGCGCCACACCCGCTGCGCAGGCGCGCATCGCACAGGGCAGAAACAGGCTTACATCATCGGGCAGCGGATGCTTGGCACCAAGTACAGCCTGTGCCTGGGCGATGGTCAACTCCTTGAGCAATTCGCCCTTCTTGTCCTGCACGCCATCGGTGTCCATCAAAAACACCAGCTTGTCGGCATCCAGGGCGATAGCGGTCGCAGTGGCAACGTCTTCCAGCGTGAGGTTGAACACTTCGCCTGTGGGCGAATAGCCGAGCGGCGAGAGCAGCACCACTTCGCCAAATTCCATGCGGTCGTTCAGCGCGGCGACATCCACCTTGCGCACGGAGCCTGTGTGTTGCAAATCCACGCCATTGATCACGCCTATCGGCTGCGCAGTGATGAAATTGCCGCCCGCCACGCGGATGTCGGCGTTAGCCATCGGCGAATTCGCCAGCCCCATCGACAGCAGCGCCTCGATCTCGACACGCACGCGACCCACCGATTCCTTGACGCACTGCATCGCCTCGGCATTCGTCATGCGTATGCCCTGATGATAGGTATCCTCCAGATTTTTCCCGGCCAGATGCTGCTCGATCTGCGGGCGCGCACCATGTACCAACACCAAGCGGATACCGAGTGCGGCGAGCAGGTTGAAATCGTGCGTCAGCTCGACGAATTTGCCATCGGCGACCATTTCGCCCCCGAAGGCGATAACGAACGTCTTGCCGCGAAAGCTATTGATATAGGGCGCGACGGAGCGGAACCATGCAACAAAATCGGCGGGTGTGGTCTTGATGGGCATTGATGGTCTCCAAAATTATTACAGGCATTTCGCCATTCTTATTTAGTTGGTGAAACGTGAAAGGTGAAAGGTGAAAGGTGAAAGGTGAAACGGTACATTTCACGTTTCACATTTCACGTGGAAAAATCGCCCCACAGCATTTGCAGCGCGGCTAAGCCCGCTACGGCGGCCGTTTCGGTGCGCAGCACGCGCGCGCCCAGGCGGACAGGCGTAAAACCGCAACGCAATGCGGATTCGCTTTCGCTCTCGGTGAAGCCGCCTTCGGCACCGATCAGCAATAAAACTTTACCTTGCGGCCTGGGCTGGGTTTGCAGCGAGGTCGCGCCCTGTGGCAGCAAAATATATTTGCTATCGTCAGAGGCGCGCATCTGTTGCAGCCATACCATAATGTCCACAGGCGCGTGAATGACAGGCAATACATTGCGTCCGCACTGTTCGCAGGCTGAGATGGCAACTTGCTGCCAGTGCTCGGCACGCTTGACGACACGTTCGGCAGAAAGTCTGGCTACACTGCGCGCGGTGGCCAGCGGCTGGATCTCGGTGACGCCCAGTTCGGTGGCCTTCTGGATGACCCAGTCCATTTTCTCGCTGCTGGACAGTGCCTGCGCCAGCAACACCGGCAAGGGCGATTCGCGGTTGGCATCGATACGTTTGAGCTCACTGACGGTGACCTGCTTGCCGCTCGGATCGTCGAGTATGCCATGGCACTCGTTGCCGAGTCCGTCAAACAGTTGCACGGCGTCGCCCGCCCGCAAGCGCAGCACGCGACTGGCGTGATGCGCTGCATCCGGCGGCAGCCTGAATGAACCCTGACCGGGGAGTGGAGGCGGGCAATAAAAGCGCGGCATGATGAAGGTAAGTAGAGTGGTGGACGGGCGTGATAATATACCGCCTCTGAATATCTTGTCAGGTGCATGAAATGGTCAGTTTGCAACCCCCTCTCTGTGACTTCGGCTGGAAGGCTCTCGATTTCGATCTATTGGGCGTGGACGGCGTGCGTTATAACCTCGCCAATGCGCGAGGCGAAAACGGTTTGCTGGTGATGTTTATCTGCAATCATTGCCCTTATGTGAAATCCATTCGCGAGCGTCTGGTACGCGATACGCACGAATTGAAGCTGCATGGCATTAACAGCATCGCCATCATGTCCAACGATCCGGCTGAATATGAGGAGGATTCGTTCGAGAACATGAAACAGGCGGCAATAAACTATAGCTATCCTTTCCCTTATGTGTGGGATGAAACCCAGCAGGTAGCGAAAGATTACGGCGCAGTATGCACGCCGGATTTCTTCGGCTTCAACGCCAACATGGAGCTGCAGTATCGCGGCCGTCTGGATGCCTCGCGCAAGGAAGCCGTGGCGGACGCGCCACGCGATTTGTATAACGCAATGTTGCAGGTTGCGCAGAGCGGGCAGGGGCCGCGTGAGCAGATCGCCAGCATGGGTTGTTCCATCAAATGGAAAAATGAATGATGGAACAGCGCAACATGTCGAAAACCGGCACATTTGGCATGAGCGCGATGCTCAAGGCGGTGATCGCCGCAGTCAAACTGGTATCAGCGGAGGAAATCATGCCGCGCTATCTCAAGGTGGCACATAAGCATAAGCACGACGGCAGCCTGTGTACCGACGCGGATATTGCCACGCAGACCGCGCTGACCCGCAAGCTGCAAGCCATTTGCAACATCCCGGTACTGGGCGAAGAAATGGCGGAAGACGAGCAACACGCGATCTGGCACGCTGCCCAAGACGGCCTGTGGTGCGTAGATCCGATTGATGGCACCTCCAACTTTGTGCATGGCCTGCCTTACTTTGCGGTATCCGTTGCGCTGTTGCGCCAGGGTAAGAGCGTGTTGGGCGTGGTGTACGACCCGGTCGCCGATGAGGTATTTGCCGCCGAGTCCGGCAAGGGCGCATATCTGAATGGAGAAAGACTGCTGGGGCGCGTAACGGCAGAAACGATGAATCGCGCGCTGGCCAATGTGGATTTGAAGCGGCTGAGCGCTGGCCTGGCGGCGACTCTGGCATCCCATCCACCCTATGCTTCGCAACGAAATTTCGGTGCCAGCACGCTGGATTGGTGCTATACCGCCGCCGGGCGCTACGATCTGTATCTGCATGGCGGACAAAAATTATGGGATTACGCTGCGGGAATGCTCATTCTGTCGGAAACGGGCGGGCATGCCTGCTGCATAGAGCACGATGATTTCGCATCGGGAAATATCTGGCAGCGCTCGGTCATCGCGGCACGCAGTGAAACACTGTTTACTGAATGGAAAGACTGGATACGCGCGCAACCCTGAACGTGCCAGTGCGGGTACGGCCACTTCTGTCCTGCCAGGCAATACGTGTTCTGGTAAAATTCGCAGCTAAGTCAATTTAGGTTCCTAAAATAAATTTGTGAAAATATTGATACTGGGTGCGGGACAAGTTGGCTCGACCGTGGCGGAAAGCCTGGTAAGCGAGGCTAATGACATCACGGTGGTGGATTCGGATGGCGCAAAGCTGGCTTTGCTGCAGGAACGCCTGGACTTGCGCACCCTGACCGGAAACGCCTCACATCCTTCGGTGCTGGAGCAAGCCGGCATTGCCGATACGGACATGTTGCTGGCTGTCACGCAAAGCGATGAGGTCAACATGGTGGCCTGCAAGCTGGCGGCCAGCCTCTACAATACGCCTACGCGGATCGCACGGATCCGCTCCGCCGACTTTCTGGCCCGCCCTGAACTGTTCAATAAAGATAATTTCTGCGTAGATTTTTCCATTTGCCCGGAGCAGATTCTTACCGATTACATTACCAAGCTGATTGAATTTCCCGAAGCCTTGCAAGTGCTGCGCTTCTCGCATGGCAAAGCCTCTCTGGTGGCGGTACGCGCCTTCGCGGGCGGGCCGCTGGTGGGAAAACCACTCAGCATCCTGCACGACAACATGCCGCATATTGATGCGCGCGTCGCCGCGATTTTTCGCAAGGATAGTCCGCTGATTCCCGAGGGCAGCACCGTGGTTGAAGATGGCGACGAAATCTTCTTCATAGCCGCAAGTAACAATATCCGCGCCGTACTCAAGGAAATGCGCCGCATGGACAAGCCGACCAAGCGCGTGATGATCGTCGGCGGCGGCAATATCGGCCGTCGTCTGGCCAAGGTGCTGGAAAAAGACTATCAGGTCAAACTGATCGAGTACAACAAGAAAGCCTGCACGAAACTGGCAGAGGAGTTGACCAACACGCTGGTGTTGAACGGTGACGGCACAGATGAAAAACTGATGCATCAAGAAAATGTCAGTGAGGTGGACGTGTTCTGCGCGCTTACCAACGACGATGAGAACAACATTATGTCGGCGCTGCTGGCCAAGCAGGGCGGCGCACGCAAGGTCATCGCCCTGATCAACCGCAGCGCCTATGTCGATTTGTTGCAGGGTGGCAAGATTGACATTGCCCTGTCTCCCGCGAACGTCACCATCGGCTCACTGCTGGCCTACGTGCGTCAGGGTGACGTAGCCGCGGTGCATTCACTGCGCCGTGGTGCGGCGGAGGCGCTGGAACTGGTGGTGCACGGAGACCGGCAGTCGTCCAAGGTGGTGGGGCGACGCATCGACGAGATCGACCTGCCCAAGGGTGCGACCATCGGAGCACTGGTGCGCGGCGACGAGGTCATCATGGGCCATCACGACACGCGTATTGAGGCCGGCGACCATGTGATCGTATTTGTGATCAACAAGAAAATGGTGAAAAAAGTCGAGAAATTATTCCAGGTTAGTCTCGGGTTCTTCTAACGGACATGGCAAAGATTAAGCTACAGATAATGAAACAGGCCATGCCCGTTCCCTCTCCCCAACCCTCTGGTGGAACAACTAGCCATTCGACCAGGCTATCAAATAACGATAGCCTGGTCGCTGGTTATCTCGTAAACGGGCGAGTGGGCAAACGAATCACTGCGCGAGCTTCACGTTAATGGGACGCGCGCTCACGGTTATCCACGCCCTGGGGCTGATGCTGGTTGTCTTCAGCGCGGCCTACCTGATGCCGCTGGTCGCAGCGCTGATCTACGCGGATTACACCATGTTGCTGGATTTTCTGCTGGCCATGGTGTGGACGGCTGCTTTCGGATGCCTGATGTGGCTGTTGACGCGCCGCTACAAGGGCGAATTGTCTATCCGGCACGGCTATCTGCTGGTGGCGGCGATGTGGACGGCAATGCCTGCTTTCGCCACCATTCCCCTGCTGCTGATGATCCCCGGCCTGTCGTTTACCGACGCTTATTTCGAGACCATGTCCGGCATGACGACGACCGGTTCAACCGTACTGGTCGGGTTGGACAACTTGCCACCTGCGCTCAATATCTGGCGGCATGAGCTGAACTGGCTGGGCGGACTGGGCATCATCGTGCTGGCGGTGGCTATCCTGCCGTTACTGGGCATAGGCGGTCGTCAACTGTTCAAGGCGGAGACGCCGGGTCCGATGAAGGATACCGCGCTCACCCCGCGCATCGCCGATACCGCGCGCAACCTGTGGGTGGTGTATGTAGCGATCACGCTGGTCTGCATAGTGTCGCTTAAATGGGCGGGCATGAGCTGGCTGGATGCAATCTGTCACGCATTTTCGGCAATGGGTTTGGGCGGGTTTTCCACGCATGATGCCAGTGTCGGCTATTTTAACTCACCGGCAATTGAAGCGGTGCTGATCGTGTTTATGTTGATTGCGGTGATGAATTTCGCCACGCATTTTCTAGCCTGGCGCGGCAAAACACTGACTGCCTATCGTGCCGATCCGGAAGCCGTTCCCGCCCTGGTTTTGATACTCGGCAGTTGCCTTGGGATCGCTTTCTTTTTGTGGGCAGAGGGGATTTATCCGGATTTTTTGACATCATTGCGCCATGCCAGTTTCAATCTGGTATCCATCGCCACCAGTTCCGGTTACGCCAGTGTAGATTATGCCCAATGGCCGATTTTCGCACCGTTATGGATGATGTTCCTGACTGCGATCGCCGCGAGTTCAGGTTCCACGGGCGGCGGCATCAAGATGATACGTACGCTGGTACTGTTCAAACAGGCTGGGCGCGAATTCGTCAAGCTGCTGCATCCGGCTGCGATCAATCCCATGAAGATCGGCGGCCAGGTCATTCCAAACGGCGTGGTATTCTCAGTACTGGGCTTCATCTTTCTGTATTTCATGAGCATCATGACCCTGACTTTTGCGCTGCTGATCAGCGGCATGGATTTCATCTCGGCATTCACCGCCGTGCTTGCCTCGATAAATAATTGCGGCCCCGGTCTCGGGACAGTCGGGCCGTCCAGCAATTACCAGGGATTGACCGATTTTCAAACCTGGGTCTGCACATTCGGCATGCTGGTCGGGCGGCTGGAGATTTTTACCGTGCTGATTCTGTTTACCCCGCAGTTCTGGCGGCGCTAATGAGCAGACCGAAAATAAATA
>JAUSLX010000133.1 GCA_030645775.1 Gallionella sp.
TGCATTTCCTTCATTCCCCTCGCGCCATCGTCACCCATGCCCGTCATGATAATGCCGGTGGCGTTTTTGCCGGCAAATTTCGCCACCGAGCGAAACAGCACATCCACCGAAGGCCGGTGCCGGTTAACCAGCGGGCCATCCTTTACATCGACGTGGTAATAAGCGCCGCTGCGTTTGAGCAGCATGTGTTTGCCGCCGGGCGCAATCAGTGCCAGTCCGGGCATGACCCGGTCATTGTTTTGCGCTTCCCTGACCTCGATTTCGCACACGCTGTTGAGGCGTGCGGCAAAGGAGGCGGTAAATTTTTCCGGCATGTGCTGTACGATGATAATGCCGGGGCATACGCGCGGCAGGGCGGTGAGCACGGCTTCCAGCGCCTGCGTTCCGCCGGTGGATGTGCCGATGGCCACGATGCGTTCGGTGGTTTGATCCATCGCGTGCGCACCGGCGGCAGGCAGCATCGCATCGGCCGTCAGCTTGTCAGCGGCCTTGTGCACTTTGTTGAATGCGGGTTTGAGACGGCTGACGTTGACCTGAGACGCCTCTTTTACGGCCAGAATCAGATCGGCTGCCGAATCGCTCAGGAATTGCTTGAGCCCGATCTTGGGCTTGGTGACGATGGTCACCGCACCGGCTTCCATAGCCTGAACCGTGGTCGCGGCACCCTGCTCGGCCAGCGTCGAACAGATCACCACGGGGGTGGGGCGTTCTGCCATGATTTGCTTCAAAAAAGTGATGCCGTCCATGCGCGGCATCTCAATGTCCAGCACGATGACATCCGGCCACTCGTGTTTCATTCTGTCCATCGCAAAAATCGGGTCAGATGCGGTGGCCATGACATGGATAGAGGGGTCGCGTTCGAGTATGGCCTGCAGCACCTGACGCACTACAGCTGAATCATCGACTATCAGTACTTTTATTTTATTCATTATTTTTAGCAAGTTACAGCTTGCGATGCTTCATCAACACGCTGCCGTCGTGCAAATCAAAGATGATGCGGCGGTGGCCGTTACCACCCACATGTTCGGCCTGTATAACAAAGCCGTGCGCTTTAAGCAATATCCGCGCAGCTTCAATATTGTCACGGGCGATATTCAGCGTCTGTCTGGCGGGTACATGTTCGAACATATTGCCGCCGCCGAACAGCTTGACATGATAGTCGCTCGGGCGGGTATTGCGTTTGCTTATTTCATGCAACATCAGCTCAATCGCCTCGTCGGCATAATGCCCTTTGGGTTCATGGTTTAGCCGTTTGAGTCTGTTCGGCAGCACGAAATGGCACATGCCGCCAATACGCAACAGCGGATGCCAGAGTGCAATTGAAATGCAGGAACCCAGCACCGTGTGTATGCGGGTATTTTCGTCGGAAAAATGAAAATCTCCCGGCAGCAGGTAAATTTCCGCAGGTTCGGCGAGCTGTGGCATGGCTGATCTCATCGCTTGCTATAGATGGCCGGTGCCAGCGGGTGCAGTGTATCCACTATGCCATTCAGGCTTTCCGAGTGACCAACCAGAAAATGCCCGCCGGGTTTTAGCAGAGGCAACATGCGTTGCACAATCTGGCGCTTGGTTTCCTGATCGAAGTAAATCATCACGTTGCGCAGAAATACAAGATCAAACACGCCTAACGACGGCAAGGACTGGTTCAGGTTAATCTGCATGAAATTCACCCTGCTGCGCAGCTTCTTATCCACCAGCAGGGTGTTTTTTTGCGAATTGATACCCTTCAGGCAGTAACGCGACAGATGCTCCCCGCAAATGCCATCTATGCGATCCATGGGGTAGTGTCCGGTGCGCGCACGAGCCAGTACGCGCGTGCTGATATCCGAAGCCACCACTTCCCACGGCGCATCGCCCAGATGGTCGGCGAGTACCATGGCGATGCTGTAGGCCTCCTCGCCGCTGGAACAGGCCGCACTCCATACCCTGAAATTTTGTCCGGGTTTGTGGCCCGACAAGACATGGTTGCGCAGGAAATCAAAATGTTTGGGTTCGCGGAAGAAATAGGTCTCGTTGGTGGTCAGCAAGTCCACCAATACCTGGAGTTCATCGTTATTTTGTCCGCTGGAAAGCAGTTTGAAATAATCGCCAAAGCTGCGCAGGCCGTAATGAGGCAGACGTTTGGCCAGCCTGCCGCTGACCAGTGCGTTTTTTGCGGGCGACAGGCTGATACCGGCAAGCTGATAAATCAGCTTCTGGAATTGAGAAAATTCCATCTCACTCAGTGTGGCAACTGGCATCGGTTTAATCCCTGATTCCCGAACCTACATCCAGGTCGGCAAACCAGTTGATGAAGCGTTTGACATCTTCGCCGCGATAGATCGCGCCGTGTTGCGGACAGAGCATGTCGATATCAAGCCGGCTGACACGTTCGCACCAGCTCAGCTTGGCCTTGTTCGATCCCATCCAGCGGCGGTGAAAATCCCGCGCATGACGGATGTGACGGTCGAAATTTTCGACGTACAGACCGCTCTCTTCAGGCGGCAACAAGGCCGCCCCCACATCGCCGGAAAACAGAATGCGCGCCTTGCGATCATAGAGATTGAAGTTTCCCGATGAATGCAGGTAATGGGCAGGTACCGCATCCAGCATCAATCCGCCCAGTGAAATGGTCGCGCCTTCGTCTGGAATGGCAACAAAAGTCTCGGCTGTGCCGCCGAAGTGGGGGACAAACGAGCCCCACAGCCAGCTTAAGTGGCATTTCAAATCAGGATTGAAATCCAGCCACAGCGCCAGCGACGAAATGACATCGGGGTCCTGATGCGAGGCAAATAAATGGCGTATGGTGTAAGGGTCTATCTCGGCGCTGATGGCGGAAAACACCGCAGAAAATATTTCCATGCCACCCGGGTCGGCCAGCAGCGCTTCGCTGCCGTTGAGTACCAGATACTCATTGGTGTCGATTAAATGGTTAGGCTTTTCCGGATCGCGCGCCACTACCGCCCACTTGTGAGCGCCGTCTTCATAGATGAATTCAAGTTTTTTCATTATTCCGCCAATTGCATACGTAACAGTTTCAGGGTGGAAAATATTTCATCCACCGTTCCCTCGATCTGGTTGGCCACCTGTTTCAGCGTGGCACTCATATCACCCCCGTACACCGCCTCGATCTTGGCACTGCGCGACAGGGAGCGGCCCGACTCACACAACTGCAAGACACGGTTGAGCTGTAACCTTAGCTTGTGCCAATCCCGGCTGATTTCTTCTTCAACACTGCCCATGCGCGCCTCCACCCGAGCCAGGGTCGGTTCTACCCATTTGCGCATGGACTTGTTTCTCGACATGACAGTCATAAAATGGCTGCGCTGCTGGCGCTGTCTCTGCATCGTGGCGGCATCCCTGACCAGACTGAAAATCAGTTCGCCCAATCCGGTCATCGCTATGTCCAGATTGCGACTGAACAGCCTCAATTCGGATGACACGACCGCGAAACCGCGCGAGCGCTCGCCGGAACGCTTGGCTATCAGCATCGCATTGAGCGCTACCAGGTTGACGCCCGATGAAATACGGATCACCTTCTTGATGTCTTCGTTGGCCTTGACCACGCGGTGCAAACTACTGATCTGGTCGATGTCATCCATGATGTCCATGACCGTTCAAGTCGCTGCAAGCATGCCGGGCGAGGTATCACCCAACTGCCCCAGTGTGGCCATTTCATCGATGGCGAGCACATGGTCGACCGCAATGATGACGACAAACTTGCCCTCAATTTTTCCCATGCCGCTGATAAAGTCGGCCCGTATCCGTGCACCAAACGAGGGGGCTTGCTCAATCTCGCTGGCCGGTATTTCCAGTACTTCGTTGACGGTATCGACCACGACTCCGATGTCCTGGCATCCGTCTGCCGAATCGATTTCGATAATCACGATGCAGGTGCGCCGGGTAAGGTCACTGGCAGCGCGCCCGAAGCGCACCGCCAGATCGATCACCGGTACCACGCTGCCGCGCAGATTGATCACACCGCGTACGAATGCCGGCATCATCGGCACCGTAGTCATGTGGCCGTACTCGATGATTTCCTTGATATTGAGGATGGGGATCGCAAACATCTCGCCACCCAGCAGGAAAGTCAGATACTGGCTTTGCCCCTCATCGCGCTCTGCGACCTGGGGGTGTTGTTCCGCCCGAACGATTGCTCCCATGGTGTTCTCCTAGAACCGAACGAAGTCGTCTTCGTCCGGTTCTGCTCCAGTATTTATTCGGGTCAGGCTGCCTGATGTGCTGGCAGAGGACATCTTTCTTGAGGAAAGCGGGTTGTTTGTCTGCCTTGCGGGAGGCATTTCATTGCTATCAACGCTGAAAAATGCCATCAATTGCTGCAATTTCTCGGCTTGTCCGCTCATTTCCTCGGAAGTGGCTGCTAATTCTTCCGAGGCAGAGGCATTCTGCTGGGTCGTCTGACTCAGTTGATTCACCGCGCCGCTGATCTGACTGATGCCGGTGGATTGCTCATCCGATGCAGCTGATATTTCCTGCACCAGATCGGAAGTCTTGTTGATCGACGGCACCATCTCGTTCAGCAGTTTACCCGCGCGTTCAGCCAGTTCCACGCTGGAACCTGCTACCTCGGAAATCTCCCGTGCCGCTACCTGACTGCGTTCGGCGAGTTTTCTGACTTCCGCCGCCACGACCGCAAAACCCTTGCCATGTTCGCCTGCGCGCGCTGCCTCAATCGCCGCATTCAGGGCCAGCAGGTTGGTTTGATAGGCAATGTCGTCGATGATGCCGATTTTTGCGGCGATTTGCTTCATCGCCGTAACTGTTGATTTAACCGCCGTGCCGCCCTCTGTGGCTTCCGCTGCGGCCTTGGCTGCCATCCCGTCCGTCACCCTGGCGTTTTCCGCGTTCTGGCTGACCGATGCCGACATCTGCTCGATCGACGCACTGGTCTCTTCTACACTGGCGGCCTGCTCGCTGGCGCTCTGGCTCAAACTTTGCGCCGTTGCGCTGATTTCCTCGGCGGCACTGGACAGGGAATCCGCAGCCAGACGCACGTCAGAAATGGTTTCTGAGAGCCTCTCTACCGTGCCGTTGGTCGCATCCTTGAGCCGTTTGAACATGCCCTGGTAATCGCGTTCGATGGTATGCGTCAGGTCGCCGGCAGAGACGCACTCGATCACCCTTACCGCATCGCTGATCACATTTTCGGCCACGCCGGTGAGTTCGTTAAGGCCGCTGCTCAAGGTCTTCATGAAGCCTTCCTTGCCCTGCAGATCGATGCGCTTGGATAAATCCCCTGCGACTGCCGCCTGGACGATGGCATCCACCTCATCCTCGATTTTCACCTCGGCCGTCGCGTCTATCCATTCCACCGAAGCGCCCAGACGCTGGCCTGACGCGTTGAACACCGGGTTGGCAGACAGGCGGAAAGTGCGGCCGCCGATCTTGATGGTGGCATCGTAAGTTGCGGTAAAGGTCTTCAATAATTGCCGCTGGTGCTCAGGCTTCTTGTGGAAGCCGTCGATGTTGGTGCCCAGCAGCGTGTCTGCATTGAAATTCGGCAGCTCCTTCTTAATATCGGCTTCGGCGCTTTTGAGCATCGCCTGAACCGACTTGTTGAGGTAGATGATGTTGAGATCGATATCCGAGATCATCACACCGGTGGAGGAGTTGTCGAGTGCGTTGGTGATGCGCAGCGATTCGTCGGCACGGCGCTTGGCATCGTTGATGTCAAAGCCCAGCTTGATCTGCGTGGATTTCAGCCCGTACATCACCTGGCCGATCTCATCCTCGCTGTCCGCCTCTATCTTGTTGTAGTAATTGCCCTGACCCATCTTGTAGAAAATATCGACCGCCGCCTTGAGCGGATTGACGATGGCGCGTGTCAGCAGGAAGGTGGACAGCAATCCCGCCAGCGCTACCAGGATGCCCGCAGCTATCACCTGCTCGCGGGTCGTCTCAATCAGCGCCGTCAGTGCCTGCGACTGTGCCGGTGTCAGGTTGGCAGCGGCCTGAGCCAGCTGCGAACTGAGTCCTTCCATGTGGCTCAACACCAGCAGCGCTATCCCGGACGCCATCAGCACGACCAGTGCGAAGCCCACCCCGATCTTGGCACCGACCCTCAGGTTTTTAAGCGGCCCCAGGAAGTCTAATAAGCCGGGTTTGACGGCCTTGCCTTCCCTGATTTTGTATTTGCTCCTGCCGTCCTTTATTTCCTGATACAGCCTGGCGGTGGCCTCGATCCGGCTGCGGTCGACCTTGCTGCGTACCGACATATAGCCTGTCACCTGGCCGTTCTCGCGTATCGGCGTGGCATTGGCTTCGACCCAGTAATAATCGCCATTCTTGCAGCGATTTTTCACGATGCCGGTCCAGGGTTTCCCGGCTTTCAAAGTATTCCACAGGTCTGAGAACGCTTCCGGCGGCATGTCGGGGTGGCGGATGTAATTGTGCGGCTGGCCTATGGACTCATGCTCGCTATAGCCGCTCATCTCGCAATAGTAGGGGTTGACGTAGGTGATCAGTCCCTTGAGGTCAGTCTTGGAAACGATGGTCTCGCCATCCCTGAATTCACGTTCCACGTTTGTTACCGGCATGTTCGTTCTCATTCACAACCCCCTTGCGTTACCTTGAAAATCAAAAAAATGTATTAATTAAGCGCACGAGATTCCAGCGTAATCGCGCGCTGTATCAGTGTCGGCACATCCAGTATCAGCGCCACTTCGCCGCTTCCCAGTATGGTCGAGCCGCCTATCCCCTTGAGATTGGCGAACAGTTTGCCCAGTGGTTTAATGACGGTCTGGAATTCGCCCATCAGCTCGTCAACCACCAATCCCGCCCTTAATCCCGCGTATTGCACCACTACGACATTTTCGTGCCGCGCAGGCTTGCCGCGTTCGCGGAACTGGTCACGCAGGCGTATGAACGGCAGTATCGTGCCGCGCAGGTTGATGTAATTGCTGTCGCGTGTTTCCTGACGTTCCGTCTCGTTTAGCTCAATGCATTCCATCACCATGTCCAGCGGCACGACATAGGAGGAACTGCCCACGCTCATCAGGAATCCGTCTATGATCGCCAGCGTCAGCGGCAGACGTATTTTTACTGTCGTGCCTTTACCCTCAACGCTGTCGATTTGCACCGTGCCGCGCAGCGCCTCGATGTTGCGCCGCACCACATCCATGCCCACCCCGCGCCCTGACAGGTTGGTGACCGCCTCGGCCGTGGAAAATCCCGCCTCGAAAATCAGCCCATATACTTCTTGGTCGGAGAGCACCTGATTGGCCGTGACCAGGCCTTTTTCCAGCGCCTTGGCAAAAATTCTGGCGCGGTTCAGGCCGCCGCCATCGTCACCCACCTCTACCACGATGCTGCCGGACTCGTGATAGGCATTGAGACGCAGGGTACCTTTGGCGGGTTTGCCGCGCTGCAGGCGAATCTCGGCGGTTTCGATGCCGTGATCCATGCTGTTGCGCACCAGATGCATCAGCGGGTCGCCGATTTTTTCCACCACCGATTTGTCCAGCTCGGTTTCCGCGCCGAGAATATCCAGTCCGATGTCCTTGCTGATCTCACGGCTCACGTCGCGCACCACGCGGTTGAAACGACTGAATGTCTCGCCGATCTGCACCATGCGCAACTGCAGGGCGCTGTCGCGGATTTCCTCGACCAGCCGCGACAGCGTGGAGGTCGCTTCATGCAGTGCGGCATCCTGCGTGCGCTGCGCGATCAGGCTGGTCGCAGCGCCTGCGATCACCATTTCACCCACCAGATTGATCAGCTGATCCAGCTTGTCGGCCTGGATGCGTATCAGTTTGCTTTCCTGAGATTTGTTTTCCTTGGCGACCTTTTGTTTTCCCAGTGCCGCAGCTATCAGTTCCGGCTGCACCACGCCCTGTTCCACCAGAATATCGCCCAGTTTGCTGGCCGCTTCGGTTCCTGACCCGCTGCGCAAGGCTTCCTGCAGATACAATGCCTGCTCCAGTTCCTTGCGGGTCAGCGAACCGCAGTTCACCAGCAGCTCGCCTAGGGCAATATTGTTCTCGGGCAATTCATTGATGAGCTGTGTGTATTCTTCGATGCGGCTGTGTGGCGGCAGGATGCGGATGCTGCAATCTTCGCGTACAAACTCGAACACCTCTTCGATAGCCGCCTTGTCTACGCCGTCACCCTGAAAATCAATCTCGAAGCCCAGATAACAGCTTTCCGGATCCATCTCCAGGGCGAATGGCATGGCGTCAGGCAGCGTCAGGATATGGACAATTTTGCCCATATTGTCGAGATAGCGGATGAAGGCCAGCGGGTCCATGCCGTTACGCAGCACATCCTGGCCGAAACGCAGCGAAATGTGCCACATGTCGCTTTCTACCGTATTGCCGGTCTGCGGCAATATCTCCGTGCAGGAGGCAGCGGGCGCCGTTGAACATACCGGATGCGTCACGCCGGCCTGGTAGGACTTGAGTTGTGCAAGCAGCATGTTGCCTACGGACTCAAGTTCCTTGTCCGGTCGTGCGGCGGGGTCAGCGGCGATCTGCTCCACCAGCATGCCGATATGATCGCGACAGGAAAGCAGCAGGGCGATCAGTTCACCGTTGACCTGCACATGGCCGCCACGCACCCGATCCAGCACGTTTTCCACCACATGGGTGAAACTGACGATGCCATCGAGCCCGAACAGTCCGCCCGAGCCCTTGATGGTGTGGGCGGCGCGGAAAATGGCATTGATCGCATCGTTATCGTCCGGGGAGGATTCTAGGCCGAGCAGCGATTCCTCCATGGCTTCGAGCAGTTCGCGGCTCTCCATGAAGAAAGTTTGCAGCGCCTGATCAAATTCCGTATTGCTCATGTCCTGTCCGATCGGCGGGCTAATGCACGGTGCGCGGCATCATTACCGGATCGCCGAAATAGGAAGCCATATTGAGCAGATCGAGTACTTCCAGCGTTGCCGGGCTGTGGGCGACCAGACGCAGGGATTTGTTGGCGGCAAGCGCCGCACGTTTGGTCAGCAGCAATAATTGAAAGCCTGCGGTATCCATTTCGCTGACCTCGGACAAATTGATTTCAAGTTCTGTGCCCAGTTCAAGGCAAGGCAGCAATTCAGCCTTGATCTCGGCGGCATGATAGATGGTCATTTCACCCGTTACATTGACGTGACACACGCCATTACTGGTTGCTATGCTGATCGTCATGATGTTCTCCTTTGTTGGGTTAGATGTCGGGTTAAAACCCGACCTACGCCTGCTCTTTAGTTACGGCATCACCAGTTTGGAGACGGCTGCCAGCATTTGCGCCGGCTGAAAGGGCTTGACCACCCAGGCTTTCGCGCCGGCCGCCTGTCCTTCCTGCTTCTTGCCTTCCTGCGACTCGGTGGTCAGCATGATCACAGGCGTAAATTTGTAGGCGGGGAGCTGCTTCAGGTTCTTCACAAAAGTGATGCCGTCCATATTGGGCATATTCACATCGCTGATCACCAGATGCACTTTCTGTCCGGTCAGTTTGGCCAGCGCATCGCGTCCATCGCAGCCTTCTATGACATCGTATCCCGCACCGCGTAGCGCGATGCCGACGACCTGTCGCAGCGAAGCGGAATCATCTACCACCATAATCGTTTTAGCCATTATTCATCTCTCCTGCAAAAAATTGGGCAACATTAGCAAAGCGGTGTTTAAACTCAAAAGAACGTTATTTCTGTATTGTCGGCGGCCTCATCGCTCTTGCGGTGGTTATTGCGCTGTTCGGTCGTGGTATAACCCAGTGTCATTTCACTCAACCAGGAATCCGCATCTATGGCCGGCATTCCGCCCTGACGGCGTTCGTCGGCATAACGCACGAGCCGTTCATGCAGGCCGTCCAGATTGTCGCGGACCTGGGCCAGTATCTGACTGACCCTGTCCTGAAACTGCAGGTAAACCAGCGTTTCGGAGATTTCCGCGCGCATGCCCTCGCTTTCGCGGCGCAGCATTTTCGAAGAATCGCTCAGGCCGACGGCCACTTCCTTGAAATCCTCCAATACCTTTTGTATGGTTTTTTCGGCTTCAGCCACGGAGCGGGTATCCTGCTCGGTGAATTTTTCCGCCACACTGATCACGGTCATGATCGCCTTGTTGATGATGTTGACCTTTTCTGCCATTTTCTTGCCGGTATTGCTGGACAGGTCAGACAGCTTGCGCACCTCGTCCGCCACCACGGCGAAGCCGCGCCCAGCCTCACCGACGCGCGCGGCTTCAATGGCAGCATTGAGGGCCAGCAAATTGGTCTGAGAGGCGATTTCGCCTACAGCGGCAGCCATGTTTTTCAAATCGGAAGTGTAAACCGTCAACTCGCGCACATCCTGCACCATCGCTGCGCGCTCTTGTCGTGCCGTGTCCATGGCTTGGTTGACGGCAACCAGATCGGCTTCACTGCGCGATAAAACCGACACCACGCGTCCGCCTTCCGTACCCTCGCCGGTCGCCTGTTGCGCCGCTGCGGCCGAGGCATGCAGGCGCTCGACAATCGCGGCGAAGCGCGCGGTCACCTCGGTAATCCCTGCTTCGGTCTGGTTGCGTGCCGTCTCGATCTGCTTTGCCCATATCGGCGCGGCCTGATCGCAAATTTGCTCAAGACCTGCGAGGCCGCTTTGCTGCTGCAACGCCTGTTGTAGCTGCGCCAGTTGGCTTGCTGCCTCGCGAGCCCGTTGCGTCAGCACGGCACGTTGACGGTAGGCGCAACTCCAGGCGCAAACGCCGGAAACCAGTGCCACCGCAAGCGCCGGGAGCAGTCCGCCCGATGCCAGTAACAGCGCTGTAACCCCGGCACCTCCGCTTGCCAGCGGCAACATCCAGGCTGAAGCATCCGCACGTATAGTCATTTCACCTTGATTCATCTCCGCCACCATCCTTGTATTACTCATTTGTTATTCACGCATCACGGTTTTAAAGCGGCAATTTCCCCGTCCAGCCCTTCGGGTGACACCAGTTGTGCCAACAGTTGCCCCAGCAGCATGAACTGGAAGGACTTGTCGAAAAAATAATCCGCCCCGGACTGCTTGCACGCGCTGACATACAGCGCGCTGGCGTAATTGCTCAACACGGCAACTTTCATTCTGGCATGGGTTTTTTTCAAATTTATTAACACATTGAGCCCCGTTCCCTGCTGCAGATGCAGATCGAGAATCACGAAATCCGGCAGCAGTGCGTTGATGCGTTCAATCGCGCCCGCTTCATCTGCCGCGTAACCGATCACGGTAACCCCGGTTATGTCTGACAACAGGGTGTGCAGGCTTTCACGCACAGCGGAGGAGTCCTCCACTATGAAGACGTTCAGGCTGCCCGCTTCAGGGGCTGAGTTAATCAGGGAATCCATGGGCAGATATTGCGCTATTACCCATAAAACGGGCATAGGTATGTGCCTGATTGCGATGTAAGGGGGGGGGGTGATTCCTTGTCAGTGTTTGGACTACAGCGAGCAAGCGGGTGGCGGCGAGGGGCTATTCCGTGAGGTGTTTTTCGATAGCGTACTGCATCAGTTCGGCGTTGTTGCGCAAATTCATTTTTTCCAGAATGCGCGTGCGGTAGGTGCTGACGGTTTTCCCGCTCAGATTCAGCAGTTCGCCAATTTCCGTCACCGTCCTGGCCGATGCCAGATACCTGAAAATCTGGTACTCACGGTTGGATAAAGTCTCGTGAGGAAGCTTGCCTTCCGGCATGGCGAGTTCATTGGTGAGCATTTCGAGTACTGCCGGGCTGAAATATTTTTTGCCGCTTGCGACAGCGCGCAATGCCTCCACCACCACAGCCGAGGCACATCCCTTGGTCAGGTAACCCGCAGCGCCCGACTTGATGAGGCGCACGGCATACTGATCTTCGGTGTAATTGCTGAGTATCAATACCGGTAATTTCGGCTTCTCCGCACGCAACTGCTTGAGTACCTCGATGCCGTTGCGGCCCGGCATGGAAATGTCGAGCAGCAGCACATCACAGTCGTTGTGTCCGAGCCAGTGCAAGGCATCCACCCCGTTCGCCTGCTCCGCAACCACCTCCATGTCGGGCGTATTTTCAATAATCCGTTTCAAACCCTGACGCACCAGGTCATGATCGTCAGCAATTAGTACACGTATCATTTTCTTCTCCCGTTTTCCTGCCTGTCCGCAACGGCAGTATCACCGTCACGCAGAACCCGCTGTCCGTTGCCCCTGAAAAATAAATCTCCCCCCCCAGTTGCGCAACGCGTTCGCGCATCCCCAGCATGCCGTAGGAAGTCGAAGAGACGATATGTCCTTCCGGGACTCCGCAACCATCATCTTCAATGCTCAGGAGCAGGCTACCTGCCTCAAATCTTAGTTCCACGTCCACGTTGGACGCGCCGGAATGTCGCACGACATTGGTCAGAGATTCCTGAAAAATGCGGAACAGGTTGATGGATTGTATCTTGTCCGGCATCGCTGTACAGCTCTCCTTGCAGTCAGTACGACACTTAATGTGGCTACGCCTGATGCTGCTAACCCGGCATTTAATGCCGCTGCGCTTCTGGAACTGGCCTGCCTGCCATTCGAGTGCGGCCAGTAAACCCAGATCATCCAGTATGGTGGGGCGCAAGTCGGTGATGACGCGGCGGGTAACATCAACCGCATCATCCAGCAGTCGGGACATGGTATTGACGTGTTTGAGCAGCGGAGCGCCCCCTTGATAGGCGGACAACTCGTCTGCCAGCCAGTAAACATCCATCTTGAGCGCGGTCAGCGTGCCGCCCAGATTGTCGTGTATTTCCCGCGCTACGCTGGCTTTTTCTTCTTCGCGTACTGTCTGCAGGTGTGATGAAAGATCACGCAATTGTTGATGGGCGTGCCGGCGTTCGGTTACATCCTGAACGACGGCAATAAACACCGGTGTATCAGATTCCATGAACTGCAAGCGCACCTCTACCGGGTAAGTCGTGCCATCCTTGCGCAGGTGTATCGTCTCAAAAAGCAGTGATTCCTGTTCGCCACTGCGCAGCAGCTCTATCATCTGCACGAAGCGTTCAGACTCAATTTGTGGTTTCACCTCCAGCGGGGTGAGCAGGCGCAGTTCGTCTGCCGAGTAACCCAGGTTTTTATCCGCGCCTTCGCTGGTTTGCAGGAAGCGCAGGGAAGCTGCATCGAAGATATAGATTTCATTGAATGAGGACTTCAGCAAACTGCCGAATTGCCGCACCAGGAATTCATGCTGCTTGCGCTCGGTGATATCTTCGACAACGCCGATAAAATAGGCCGGGATTCCGTCCGGCTGGCGCAACATGGATGCGGTTAGATTGGCGTACACCAGGCTGCCGTCCTTACGCACATAGCGTTTTTCCAGCGAGAAGGTGGTCGTTTCGCCTGCCAGCAGTTGCTGGATATAACGCATGCTTTCGCCCAGATCGGCGGGAAAGGTAATCTCCTGAAAGCACATGTCGAGCAGTTCTTCGCGGCGATAACCGACGATGTCGCAGAATTTCTGGTTGATTTGCACGAAATGGCCTTCCAGCGTGGCATGCACGATGCCCACCGCGGCTTGCTCCAGTGTGCCGCGAAAACGCAAATCGCTTTCCTGCAAGCGATGCTGCTCGATTTTTTTTCTATCGGTAATGTCGCGGCTTGAAGCATAAATG
>JAUSLX010000137.1 GCA_030645775.1 Gallionella sp.
GGGATTTATCCCGACGTTTTTGCTTCATTCAACACGTCTTGTCGGGATAATGCCGCAAGGGCATTTCCACGGAATATAAGCGATGAAACCACTTTATTCCTGAATAAAATCCCGACCTACGAAAAACACAAATCTTGTCATGTTTTGACATCGCGCATTAAACCTGTAAGTGACTAAATCCGGTAGTTGTACTCACAGAATATCTCTTAACTCCATGATATTTTTGATAAATGTCATTCAACTGCCGGAAATAGGATAAACCGAATAATTTTTTAGATTTGTTCATCCTGATTTCGACCTGGTTTTAAACCCCGCCGCCTGTCATGGTTGAACCGCCTCTAGTCGGTTGGGCGTAGCCATGTTCGGCCCTGCGCCCTAATATGCGTCATAAGGAGAATCAAGATGAACAGACAACGCGGATTTACCCTGATTGAAATCATGATTGTGGTTGCCATCGTCGGCATCCTTTCGTCTGTCGCGATACCGATGTATACCGCTTATATGGCACGGGGAAAACTGGTTGAAGCGCAGTCGGCGCTTACTTCCGCGCGGGTACGCATAGAGCAGTATTATCAGGATAATCGTACTTATGTCGGCTTCACATGCCCGACTGCGACCGGCTATTTTTCTTACGCCTGTACGCTTGCGGCTGACAGCTATACGCTCACAGCCAGCAATGTCGCCGGCCAGGGCTTGGGTGCCGCCAATAGTTATGCCTACACCATCAATGCAAGCAACGCAAAAGCTACTACCCGGTTCGCCGGCGCGGCAAGCACAGCCGCCTGCTGGATCACCAAGACGGGTCAGGGATGCTAAAGACCACACACACTCTTTTAACTCTCTCCCTGAGGGTGAGGGGGGTAAGGACTTGCTGCGCGGGCTACACTTTAACTTCGCGCTCCATGCAACGCGGCATTACCATGATCGAGGTCATGGTAACGGTTGCAATTATCGCTGCCGTTGTCGCCATCGGTGTTCCCGGGCTGTCAGCCTGGATGCAGAACACTCAGGTAAAGACGACGGCTGAATCCGTGCTGACCGGCTTGCAACTCGCGCGCGGCGAAGCTGTCCGGCAAAATGTCCGCACTCGCTTCCAGCTCGCTAATCCAAATGGCACAGGCTGTAGCAGCATGGGATGCTGGACAATCACCACGGACAGTCTGAGCGCGCCGGGTACTTTTCCCTCTGCTAATCAGGTGCAAACGGCCGGGGCGCAGGAGAGCGGAACCAATGCCCGCCTCGGCGTGAGTACGGCGACGCTTGCAGCAACAAATTGTTGCGCAACCGCCATTGCAGCAGGAGCTGGAATGGACACGAATCCATTGCCGGGCGCAGTTTTCAATGCCTTCGGCCAGGTTGTGACGGATGCCTCTGTTACCCAAATTACCCGGATAGATGTAAGCAACCCGTCGGCCCCGGATGCACGCAGACTGGTCATCATGATAAGCAACTCCGGGATGGCCAAGTTATGCGATCCTTCCTTCCCATCTTCCAATTCGCGCGGTTGTCCCTGAGGAATGGTGATGAATCCCAACTATTCAAAATCATCGAAGGACGCGCAGCAGGGTTCTATTTTGCTGGAAGCGCTGATTGCATTTCTGATTTTTTCCATGGGAATACTCGGCGTGATCGGCCTGCAGGCCACGGCCATCACCAATACCCTGGATGCGCGTTACCGCAGCGATGCGGCCTTTCTGGCCAACCAGATCATCGCGCATATGTGGGCGGATTCTCTGGCTGTGACCGGCACGACGCCGACCAGTTATGTTGTTCAGCCCAGCTATGCCTGCAACCCCTGCACCAGCGCCAATGGTAATGCGAATACCCAAGCCTGGGTAACGCAGATCCAGTCCGGATTTCTGCCCGGCGTGACCAACGCGGCCAACCAGCCCATCATTGCCATCAGCGGCAACCAGGTTACGGTGACGCTGTATTGGCAATCGCCGCAAAGTCAGGCGGCTACCCATAATTACGTGACTAAAACGGAAATTAAATTTAACTAGCATGAACGAGTGCGCCAAATGAAAACCTTTAAAATCCCAGGTCAATGCCGCACGGGCATTCCCACGGAATATAAGGCGATAAATCGCCTATTCCTGAATGAAGGTGGTTTTACGCTCATTGAGTTGCTGGTTGGCCTGGCGCTCGGCCTGATTGCGTCGCTGGCCATATTTTCCACTGTATCCACTTTCGAGACGCAACGCCGCACCACGGGTGGAGGTGCGGACATGCAGCAAAACGGCTTGCTTGCGCTGTATTCCATCGAACAGGACATACGTATGGCCGGATACGGACTGGTCGATGCCAGCACCACTCCCGGCAACTTGCCCTGCGTCAAGGTCAACAATGTTGATATAGCCCCGGTAAAAATTACTGACGGCGGCACTGGTTCTGATTCTCTGACCACGCATCGACTGGATTCCGATATTGGCGGAATCGTCACCGGAGGGGGTGCGGCCAAACTCACAGCGACATCTCCCCTTACAGTGGATACGACCAAGGCCATCCATACCAATGACTATTTACTCATTCCCGATGCCAACAAAAATTGTTTGCAAACTCAAGTAGCTACCATACCTTCGTCTACCAGTTTTACGGTATCCGGCACACAGCCCAGTTATGTTCCTACAACGATTATTAACTTAGGGCAGGTAGTCCCCACCTTTCCTGATCTGCGATACCAAGTCGATACCAGCTTCAACCTGAACCACTCCGTGAACAGTGGCACCAACTGGAATACCGTTGCGAGTGACATCGTCAACATGCAAATGCAGTATGGGGTCGCCAATGCGGGTAGCCAACCGGTAAGCTGCTGGACAGATGCGACCGGCAGCGCATGTTCCGGCACCAACTGGGCGACTCCCTCCGCAGCCGAAATCGCGCGTATCAAGGCTATCCGGGTTGCCATCGTCGCCAGAAGTGCACAGAAAGCCGCCTGTACCACGACGACAGTTGCTCCGGTTTCCTGGGTGAAACCGAACACCACACCGGCCAGCAGCAATGCTCCGCTAATTAGTTTGAGCACCGTTGTCGGTCAGGATTGGCAATGCTATCGCTACAAGGTTTATCAAACCATCATTCCGGTGCGTAACGTGATATGGGGGAATTTATGACCAACTACCGCAACAAGCAGCAGGGTGTGGTACTGGTTATCGCCCTGATCGCCCTGGTAGCCATTTCGCTGACGGCCGTCGCGCTGATGCGCACCGTAGATACCAGCAACGTGGTTTCCGGCAATATAGCGTTCAACGAGGCCGCGATTCAGATGGCCGATATCGGCGCGGAGCTGGCTTATGCGGAAATCGATGCGGAGCCGGACCCTAAGGTTTTTACCGGGAAAGCCTATTATTTTCCGAACTACTCGGCTGTCAGCGCGGTCTCAAGACTGCCCACCCAGGCAGGGACTTGGAAAGCTGTTCCGAGTGCCAGTGTGAACTTGTCAGGATATGCCGTTCAGTATATGGCAGAGCGGATGTGCGTAGGTACAGCAAATTTTCAGGAAGTACCTACATTTACAAAATGCAAGGCAGTGCCCCTATATGACACAGCCGGCATCTTGCTGGCGGATGAAAATAATATTCCATTGTCAGTTGGGAAGCTGTATTACCGGATTACGGTTCAAGTCAACGGGCCGAGAAATACCCGTGCACTATCCCAGTTTTTTTATGGTGTCCTTGGTGGCGTTAATAATTAGACGTGATCAGAGCGCTCAGGAGGCACACTTAATGACATGAAATAGTTTTTGTAGCAGTCAAGGCATGGTTATCATGCCGTAGTTCAGTACCTGGGGTTATTGGCCTGACAATAACTCGTTGTTCGGCTTCACTGTTGCTTTTTATTATTTAATTTTTAAAAGGAAAAGATCATGAAAACCCGACCTGCAAATCTGTTACTTGCTTTGATGCTGGGCTTTACCAGCATGGCTTTTGTTTCAACACCCGCATTCGCAGATAGCGACAAGGACGCCAAAGATTCCAAGGACGCCAAGGACGCGAAAGATGCGAAAGATGCGAAAGATGCCAAGGATACCAAGGACTCAAAAGATGCCAAGGATAGCAAGGATTCGTCCGATAGTGCGAGTTGTACCAGCAAGCTAATCACGGCTTGTGGTCTGAACGTAATACAAACAACCTGCAGCAGTTACCCCTCGTCATCGACCAAGAGCGAAGAAGCCGATGATGGCAAGCACAAGTCTAAAGACAAGGACAGCAAGTCCAAAAATGATCGTGACTACAACGATGACAGCCATAAAGACCATGTGAATCGCACAAGTGATTCTGTGGGTAACAAGGTTGCCATTTGCCACCGCATGGGCGGCGCAAGAGTGAATCTGGTCGTTGCGAATGACGGCTGGCTGAACGGGCATTCCAAGCATGCGCTGGATACGGTAGGACGTTGTGAGGATTTCGATGAGGCCAAAAGTGACTCTTCCAAAAAGGATAGCGACAAGAAGATTTCCGCTTCAGATGCAGGCTATGACCGTGGCCTTACACCAAGCCAAGTCGACTGCCTGAGCAATCTTTCCGGAAACATCACTATTCCATCATCCAACCAGGGGTCTAGCCGCGGTGGTGTACGAACCCTGCGCTAAGGCCGCAAGGGCCTTCCCACGGAATATAAGGCGATAAATCGCCTATTCCTGAATGAAGGCCGCAATGCCGCAGGGGCATTCCCACGGAGCTACGGAACTAAAGTTCCTGCTCCTGAATGAAGGGGCCTTGATGGAACTACTAAACATTATCTAAGCGCGATAAAACATGCGCTAAGATTCTGTTTATCCCACGGAATGTAAGGCGATAAATCGCCTATTCCTGAATGAAAGCCGCAAGCCAGCTGAAGTAACAAACAGGGCGGAGCAATCCGCCCTGCTGTATTTATGCTTTGCCATTCAGTGGATTTTGTCGTCAGCGCCCAGCAGCGTAGGGCGGAACGCTTGCGGTTCCGCCGCATGACTGTCGGCCACACGTCTGGTGCGTGCTTCTTCCCCGGCTCTCATTGCAATTACCACTTGGACAGCGATTTATTCAGTTCATATTGCGCGTCCGCATCATCCGGATTCAGCTTGATTAGTTCAAGATAGACAGCCAGTGCGTCGTCCTTTCTGCCCAACGCTTGCAAAATTTTCGCTTTCAGCGCATAGCCATCCTCGTCTGGCTGTTTCGCCAGCGATTGTTCAACATACGCCAATGCACGAGTCGGATTGCCCATTTTCAGGGTGACTCTGGCCAGGCGGTAGATCACATCCATGTCATCCGGGTCTTGCCGGCCAGCCTGCTGGTAAGTGTCCAGCGCCTCGACAGGCAGCCCCTGGTATTCCAGACAGGCGGCAATGTTAAACAGCGTGTCCTTGTGTTGCGGGTCGAGTCGCAATGCCTGCCGGTATTCGGCTATCGCTTCGTCGTAGCGCTGACGCAAACGATATTGATCGCCTAGCCCATGATGGGCTTCGGCATCATTCACCGTTTTGGCGATGGTTTGATAGATACCCACCGTGGCGTCATCCACGCGGCTATCCAGATTATTCACATAGAGACGCCCCAATCTGTCGAATTTTTCAGAGATAGAAGAATTTTTCAGTGCCATTTTTACATGTGCGAGTTGTTCGACCGGATCATATTTAATGGCAGGTTCTACCGCACCCGCCACATCATCCAGGCTGAGCGTGTCATAAAGCTCAGTCTGAAATTCCTTGAACTCCTTCTTTCTCAGGCTGGCCATTGCGAACTCCAGCACGGGCTGATCTATGGTGTTGACAGGCGCATCGAACTTCAGCTTGTCCGTAAACACTTCAGAACTGAGCACGTTGTAAGCCAGCAGGCGCGGAATGATTTTGTGTTCCAGCAAGTAGCGCTGCAAGGGGAGGGCTTTGTCCACCAGATCGGGATGTTGCAGTTTCACCGGCTTATCCGAGGCGATTAACAGGTAATACCCCGATTTGACGAACAGGATAGAACAGTGACTGAAACGCTGCCTCAGGGAGTTGAGGATGATCCTCGCGCCATCGCTGCCGATACGCGAATCCATCCAGGTGAGATAGATGCCGTCCGGGTTCAGCCGCCGTTTGATTTTTTCAAAAAAATCCACGGTGTATAACTTTGACGAGCTGAAATACAGCGGCGATGTCACCGTATTCAGAATCATGTCATAGCTTTTGTTTACTGACTGGATGTAATGTATCCCGTCATCCACCACGATATTCACACGGGGATTGCGCTCGATGTCGAAGTTCCACTGTTTCATGCGGAACTGGTTGTCGCGCACCACCGGATTAATCTCAACCACGTCGGTGTGGTCGAACAGCAAACCGACCGCCGATGCCGTGGCGCCACTGCCCAGACCCAGCACCAGCGCTTGTTTGGTCTGCGGAGAGAACATCGGGCCCAGCGTTCCGACTACCTTTTCCGAAGGGTTGTTCATCGGTATGCTGATGTAACCGTTAATGAAAAAATACGGATTGCCATCTGACCAGTTGATCGAAAATACGTCCTGGTATCCCTTAAATTTCTCGGGGAAATTGAAGTCACGGCGGTCCTCTTCCATGTCCCTGGCCGAATGGAAAGAGGTGTAGCTCAGGTAGAGCAGGTCCTCGTCCCATTTAAAATGAT
>JAUSLX010000178.1 GCA_030645775.1 Gallionella sp.
TGGCTGATACTGGCATCGCTCGGTATTGTGCTGTGTGCCACCAGTTTCGCCGTGCAATACGGTGTCACCCACATGCCGGCCAATCGCGCCATGTTGCTGTTTCTGTTTGAACTGGTGGTTGCAGCGATTGCATCCTGGTTGCTGGCGGATGAGGCGATGGGGTTGCGCGATTGGCTGGGCGCGGCGCTGATTATTTCCGCCAGTTTGCTGTCAGGGAAGCTGTACGCAGAATCAGCGCGGGATGAACGCTGTCACTGCCCGGACTCCGGAAAGTAGAGGTAGCAATTTCGTCCCGCGCCTTTAGCCGCATACATCGCCTTGTCCGCGCATTTCAGCAGACCGTCCAGGGTGGTTGTATCCTGTGGATAAATGGCGATTCCTATACTTGCCGAAATGTGGTATCCCGTTTCATCGTTCAAAAAGTAAAAGGGTTGCGCCAGTTTTTCGATGATACCTTCTGCTATCCGGTTAATTTGCGGGGTGTCGCCCAGATCGGGCAGGATAACCGTGAATTCATCGCCGCCCAGACGCGCGACGGTATCGGCTTCACGCACGCAACTGCTCAGGCGTTGTGACGCCTCCATCAGTAACACGTCGCCATTGGCGTGCCCGCATTGATCGTTGATTTCCTTGAAATGATCCAGATCGATAAATAACAGGGCGAGCGGCAAGGCCTTACGGTGCGCCATCTTGATCGCTTGTCCTAATCGATCCTGGAACAGGCGACGGTTAGGCAGGTTGGTCAGCGGATCGTAATTGGCCTGCCAGTGGATCATCTCGTCTTTATGTTTCTTCTCGGTAATATCCGAGAACTGCGCCACATAGCGGTATATGCTGCCATCCTTATTGCGAAGTACGATGATATTGGCCAACTTGGCGAACAGTTCGCCATCCTTGCGTTTGTCCCAGATTTCACCCTGCCAATGCCCTTCGCCCAGAATCTTTTGCCACATCTCTTCGTAAAATTGCTTGTCATAGTTTCCGGACTGCATCAGGCGCGGGTTTTTCCCCTTCACATCGTCCAGTGTGTAGCCGGTGATGCGGGTAAAGGCCGGATTGATATCTACAATAAGATTATTCTCATCCGTTACGACGATGGCGTCTGCATTCGACTGGTAGATTGATGTGGCCAGCCTCATTGATTTTTCAGAATTGTATAGCGTTTCCGACATCTGGTTGAAGGCGCTGGTGAGTTTACCGATTTCATCCTGGCAACCTACCCTCAGATCAATCGGGACAAAGCGTTCCATGCTGCCTGTGGCTTGCATGACTTGCATCCTGGATTGCAATATAACGATGCGCCGCATGAAGCAGGCTATCATGCTGTGGGTTGCGAAAAACAGCAAAATTTGCAGGGCAATCTGCCCTGCCCACAGCAATACCCGGGTGCGTTGGATGGCCTTGAAATCATCAGTCATATCGATGGTGATACTGGCGGCGCCATTAACCGAATCTGCTTCCACCTGATGGCAGTGCAGGCAATTGGTACCACGGTAATCGGTACTCGCAATGAAAGGCACGACAGCACGCAAAGTCGGAGCGGCACTGTCCTCGTTCAGCAGGAATTCAGTCTGTTTTGTCGCCATCACGCGACGGTCCATCTCGTCCTTGACCTGTTCTTCAGGTAATCCGGGCCCGTATTGATCCTCAACCTGTTTGGCGCGAATGATGCGCAATTCCTTCACGTGATCGGAATCGCCCATCTTTTGTATGAGAAGCCGACGGTTGTCAGGATCGGAAATCATGCCGGTAAGCATCAGCATGTTCATGCCGTTGATGATACCGTCGGCAGAGACGGCGGCACGTCTTTCGGCGCCGTCGAGGATTTCACCACTGATGTGTTCCATTACCCAGAAATGAGCGAAAGACAGCACGACGACCAGCATCGCCTGGATGGGGATGTTCAGTTTGTTGCCTATGCCCAGCGATTGCCACCAATTTCTCATAACTTTAAATAGCGCACCTTTTAGCTTCGTCGGGATTTTACAGGATAAATGCCTGCGGCACGCACGCATAGTCATGCCCAATTCGTGCCCGGGCCGGGTAATGCCGGTTACGCCACGTTCACCTCTTTGTTCAGATAGACATCCTGAATCGCATTGAGCAGTGTTACGCCATCCTGCATCGGTTTCTGGAACGCCTTGCGACCGGAAATCAACCCCATGCCGCCCGCGCGTTTGTTGATTACCGCGGTGCGCACCGCCTGATGTAAATCGTCCTTGCCCGATGCGCCGCCGGAATTGATCATGCCTGCGCGCCCCATATAGCAGTTCGCCACCTGATAGCGCACCAGATCGATCGGATGGTCGGTGGTCAGTTCGCTGTAGACTCTGGCGCTGGTCTTGCCAAATTTCAGGGCGTTGTAACCGCCGTTGTTTTCGGCCTGTTTCTGTTTGACGATATCAGCGTTGATGGTAACAGCGAGGTGGTTGGCCTGCCCGGTCAGGTCGGCAGATACGTGGTAATCAATGCCTTCCTGCTTGAAGGATGGATTGCGTAAGTAGGCCCATAGCACGGTAACCATGCCGAGACTGTGCGCGTGCTCGAATGCTTCGGAGACTTCCTGTATCTGCCTGCGCGACTGTTCGGAACCATAAAATACCGTCGCACCGACCGCCACGGCACCCATGTCGAAGGCCTGATTCACGCTGGCGAATAATGTCTGGTCGAATTTGTTGGGGTAGGTCAGCAACTCGTTGTGGTTGATTTTGACAATGAACGGAATTTTGTGTGCATAGCGGCGCGCCACGGAGGACAGCACACCAAGCGTGGATGCGACGCCGTTGCAACCGCCTTCGATGGCGAGCCTGACGATGTTCTCCGGATCGAAATAAAGCGGGTTGGGCGCGAACGAGGCGCCACCGGAATGCTCCACGCCCTGATCTACCGGCAACAGCGAAAGATAGCCTGTGCCCGCCAGTCGGCCCTGTCCGTACAGGGCTTGCAGGTTGCGCAGCACGCCGGGTTTTCTATCCTTCATTGCCACCACGCGATCGACATAGTCTGCACCCGGCAGGTGCAGCGACTCTTTGGGGATGCCGATACAAGAGTGGTTCAACAGATATTCTGCTTCGTCAGCCAATAATTGCACGATATTCGTCATGATCTCGCTCCTTGGTAGTTGGACAGGCGTCGCTATATTACTCCTGTAGTCGTGCGAGAATAGTTACATCCCTGTGTATAATTTCGTCCAGTTCATATACAGGCGACATCATGCATACCATCGGTACCCCCCTCAGTCCTTCCGCGTTTAAAGTCATGCTGCTGGGCAGCGGCGAACTGGGTAAGGAAGTCATCATCGCCCTGCAACGCCTGGGGGTAGAGACTATCGCGGTGGATCGCTATGCCGATGCACCCGGACATCAGGTTGCGCACCGCGCACATGTCATCAATATGGCGGACGGGGCGGCATTGCGCACCTTGATCGAGCTGGAGAAACCCGATCTGATCGTGCCGGAAATCGAGGCTATCGCTACCGACATGCTGGAACAGATCGAGCGGGAAGGGCTGGCGCGTGTCATCCCTAGCGCGCGTGCCGCACGGCTGACCATGAATCGCGAAGGTATCCGCCGTCTTGCCGCAGAAACCCTGGGATTGCCGACTTCCCCCTATCGTTTTGCCGACAGTCTTGAAGAAATGCGTGCCGCCATTGAACACATCGGCTACCCCTGCATCATCAAGCCGGTGATGTCGTCCTCCGGCAAGGGGCAGTCCAAAGTGGATACGCCAGACGAGGTGGATGCCGCATGGGATTACGCGGGTCACGGCAGTCGCGTGAATCAGGGCAGAGTGATCGTCGAAGGGATGATCTGTTTCGATTATGAAATCACCCAATTGACGGTGCGTGCGCTGGCTGAGGACGGCAGCACCGAGACGCACTATTGCGACCCCATCGGTCATGTACAGGTGCATGGCGACTATGTGGAAAGCTGGCAACCGCAGGCAATGTCGCCGCTGGCATTGCAACGCACGCGCGACATCGCCAAAAGGGTCACGGACGATCTGGGCGGTTTGGGTCTGTTCGGCGTGGAATTGTTCGTCAAAGGTGATGAGGTGTGGTTCAGCGAAGTCAGCCCGCGCCCGCATGACACCGGTATGGTGACGATGTGCACACAAGTTCAGAATGAGTTCGAACTGCACGCCCGCGCCATACTCGGCTTGCCGGTGGATACCAGCTTGCGTGCGCCGGGCGCTTCCGCGGTGATCTACGGGCAGCTGGAAGCGACTGGCATTGCTTTTGAGGGTGTGGCGGAAGCCTTGCGCGTACCTTGCAGCGACATCCGTCTGTTCGGCAAGCCTGCATCCTTTGCGCGCCGCCGCATGGGTGTGGCACTGGCGACAGGCCGCGATACCGACCAGGCCAGAGAACGCGCCAAACTGGCGGCGGGCAAGGTCAAGCCAATTAACCCGTAGGGCGGAACGCAACGCGGTTCCGCCGATTTTAAATAGGACATTGGCGGAACGCCACACAAGGGGGCTTCCAAAATGTCGGAACGCCCCGCTGGGGCTTCCGACCTACGCCAAGACCAATTAACCCGTAGGGCGGAACGCAACGCGGTTCCGCCATAACGTAGTGAAGGGAGGATATCGTGTCAGACTATCGCCGTTATCGGGTGCAGGGCGGGACTTACTTCTTTACCATTAACCTGCTCAATCGCCATTCGGATTTGTTGATTCGTTACATTGAGGCGTTGCGTGATTCGGTTCGGCGTACTCGTGCCGAACGCCCCTTTCATATTGACGCTTGGGTGGTGCTTCCCGAACATATCCATTGCGTGATTACCTTGCCGCCGGGTGATGATGATTTTTCCAACCGCATCAAGGCGATCAAGATACGTTTTGTGCGTGCCGTAGAGCAGGACGAGTGGCGTTCGTCGGTGCGTGCGGCGAAAGGTGAACGCGGAATCTGGCAACGCCGTTTTTGGGAACATGTCATCCGCGACGATGATGATTTCGCAAAGCATCTGGATTACGTTCATTTCAACCCGGTCAAGCATGGGCATGTGACTTCGGTCGCGCAATGGCCGTATTCCACCTTTCACCATTGGGTAGCGGCGGGCGTTTATTCGAAAGATTGGGCTGGCGGAGAAATTGCCGATATCGCTACAGGTGAAAGAAGGTAGGGCGGAAGCCCCCTTTGGGGGGCGTTCCGCCGAAAGGGTCCCCTTTGCGGGGAAGCGAATGGGACGCAACAAATGGCGGAACGCCCCACAGGGGGGCTTCCGCCCTACGTATTTGAGGTAGATATGATTTTAGGGATACACCACACTACTTTTCTGGCTTCTGACTTAACGCGGTCAAGGGGATTTTACGAAGCCATCCTCGGTCTGCAACCCGACCTTAAACGTCCAGACATGAGTTTCGACGGGATTTGGTATGAGGTGGCGGCAGGTCAGCAGATTCATTTGATGCTGTTGCACGACCCGGAAGCCGGTTTGCAGCGTCCCGCGCACGGCGGGCGCGATCGGCATGTGGCGCTGACGGTGTCTGATTTTGACGGGCTGATGGCGCGCCTGAAGCAGGCGGGAATTGCCTATACACTCAGTCAGTCCGGTCGCCGCGCCTTGTTCTGTCGCGATCCTGATCAGAATGCGCTGGAATTCATCGCGTCGGTGTGAGCATGTGGTCTGAAAAATAATTAGTTTAATATCATAGTGTTGCGGCTATTTCTTCCAGTAAATTATCTGACAGGTTGGGCAGTGGAATGTGCTGTGCTGCGGGCAGTTGTGCGTAATGTTTTGACGTGGCGCGCAGATAACTTGGGTCGTAGTGCAGGGTGAGCAATTCGCCGACCATAGCTGAAAAATCGCCTGCGTGAATTAACTCAGTCCAGTGTTGCAGTTGCACGGCTCCGTGAAAACGGTGCAGATTATGCAGGTGTGCAATGAGTAATTGCGGATTTTCAAGGTAGTGCCGGTAGTCCTCCAGCAGTCCGGCTACACGTGTGGCCAGTGGCGTTTCCACCAACAGACACGCGCTGGCATGCATCGCACTGATCAGCGCGGAGGGCAGGGTAATCAGGCCGATCTTACGGCTCTCGGCTTCCAGATACACGGGCCGGGCCGGATCGAGTTTTTGCAGGGTGGACAGCAGCGTGCTGTCAAACGACTTTTGCGAGGGTTGCGACTGTCCGGGTAGCTTGCCCAGTACCGAGCCGCGATGCTGTGCCAGATGTTCCAGATCCAGCACTTGCAGGCCCTGCTTTTTCATGGCTTGCAGCAAGCGGCTTTTGCCCGAACCGGTCGGGCCGCAGACCACGCGGTAGGTGAAATTCTGCGGCAGCGCTTCCAGTTTATCCAGCACATCGCGCCGGTACGCTTTGTAGCCGCCATCCAGCCTGTGTGCTGCCCAGCCGACCTGCGCGAGGATGATGCTCATCGCGCCGCTGCGCTGTCCGCCGCGCCAGCAGTAAATCAGGGGACGCCATGATTTAGGCTTGTCGCTAAAGCGGCTTTCCAGATGATGCGCAATATTTTTTGCGACCAGTGCGGCGCCCAGTTTGCGCGCCTCAAAAGGCGACACCTGCTTGTACAGGGTGCCGACAGTGATGCGCTCTTCGTTGGAGAAAACCGGGCAATTGATCGCGCCGGGAATGTGGTCTTCGGCAAATTCTGCCGGGGTGCGCACATCGATAATTTCGTCAAACTCGGCCAGTTGTGCTAGTTTTGCGGTTTTGAACAGCATGTTGATGAGGAACCCATGTCGGAAATAGAAATAAAGTTGACCCAATTGTCTCACGGCGGCGGCTGTGGCTGCAAAATTGCGCCCGCGCTGCTGCAACAAATTTTAGGTGTCGCAGCAGAGAAAATGTCTTTCCCAAACCTGCTGGTGGGCACGGAGACCAGCGATGACGCGGCGGTTTACCGTCTGAACGATCAACAGGCGGTTATCGCAACCACTGATTTTTTCATGCCCATCGTCGATGATCCCTTCGATTTCGGGCGCATCGCTGCCACTAATGCGCTGTCCGACGTGTATGCGATGGGTGGCACGCCCATCATGGCGCTGGCCATCGTTGGCATGCCGATCAACAAGCTGCCGGTCGAGGCCATACGCGCGATTCTGCAGGGGGGCGAATCCGTTTGTCGTGCGGCAGGTATTCCGCTGGCTGGCGGACATTCCATCGATGCACCTGAACCCATTTACGGCTTAGTGGCATTGGGTATTGTGCACCCGGACCGGCTCAAGAAAAACAGTGACGCCATGGCCGGTGACGTGCTGATACTGGGCAAGGGGCTGGGTGTGGGCATCATGGCCGCTGCGCTGAAGAAGGGTGCGCTGTCTGAGGAAGGCTATACGCAATTGATCGCCAACACGACCCAACTCAATACGGTGGGGACTGCGCTATCCGGCATTACTGCCGTACATGCGCTGACTGATGTGACCGGATTCGGTTTGCTCGGGCACTTGCTGGAAATGTGTCGCGGGGCCGGCTTGACGGGCGAGGTGCAGTTTGATCAGGTTCCCATCCTGCCTGCTGCTTTGCCGTTGGCGCAGCAGGGCTACGGCCCCGGTGCAATCGAGCGGAATATGGAAAGTTACGGGAAAGACATTCATTTCGCAGCAAATCTGGCAAGCTGGCAGCAACGCCTGCTGGCCGATGCGCAAACCAGCGGCGGTTTGCTGGTTTCCGTGGCGCCAGAGGCAGTTGATGAGGTTCTGGCTTGTTTCCGTCAAGCCGGATTCGAACAGGCAGCGGTGATCGGCAGCATGAAAAACGGCGTAGCGTGCGTGCGGGTTGCGTAATTCGTAATTCGTAGGTCGGAAGCCCCAAAGGGGCGTTCCGACACAAGATGTCGGAACGCCCCCGGCTTCCGACCTACGAATTTCGTGGGCAAGATGCCCACGCGGAAGGCGTTAGAAACCCAATGAGGCCAGCAGGTCATCCACTTCGTCCTGCCCGTTGACGCTAGTTCTGGTTTGTTGCCCCGGGCCGGCGGTCAATCCTTCGGTGCTGATCAGCGAATCTTTCGAGTCGGGTGCATACTCCTTGAGGATGTCGAGCAGGATGTTTTCAATCTCGACGGCCGCGTCCACGATCTTGTTGACCATTTGTCCCGCCACATCACGAAACTCCTGCGCTTCCATGATTTGCAGCAGATTATGGCGCATGCTTTCTTCTGCCATCGCCATCTCGCCCAGTTTCGAGATCGTTTCCATCACCAGCGGCTGATGCTCACTGAACAGGGTATCCGCGAGGCGCATGGATAAATCGCCGCATAGCGCGCGGTTGCGGCTGGCCAAAGGCAATGAGGCCTCTACGGCACTGATGGTTTTTTCCGAGGCTTCGTGCATGGTTTTATCGATAAAGGATAATCTTTCGCGCGCATCAGGCATGGTGGATGCCGATTTTTCCAGATGGCGGGTATGGCCAAGTTCCTTGAGTATGTGGTGCAGTCTGGCGGTGGCGAGGCCAATTTTCTCGACTCTGGCATCGGCCAGTGCGATGCGTTTTTTGCGTGGGGCAGCTGCGTGGGCGTCGCTCATTATTGTGGATCCACAGATATTATTAATTTTCAGCCGTGCGGCTGCATGGGCGACTGTACCGCGGATAGTCAATATTCGCTGTACTTTTTTGCGCTGCCGCGAACTTTATCTGCCGGGTATTTGGCTGCATTTTTCTCCAGCTTGTGCAAGGCGGCTTCTCGCAAATCCACTCCCAGCTTGTCAGAGAGGCGTACCAGATACAGCAGGATGTCGGCCAGCTCCTCGGCAACGGCAGCCTTGTTTTGCGTCGCCAGATCGCCGGACTGAGCTTCTGTCAGCCATTGAAAATGTTCCATCAGTTCGGCGACTTCCACCATCAGCGCCATGCTGAGATTCTTCGGCGAATGAAACTGATCCCAGTCGCGCGCGTCGGCAAACACGCGTAATTTGTCGCGCAACACTAGCAGATCGGATGAGGCGGGCATACGATGACTCCGGTTTAAATGTCGACGGTCATTGTAATGCAACACGGCCCCTCATCAGGCTGGCTGTTTTGGGAAAGATGATTGCTGTCAGCGGCCACTATTATTGACAGGTGTACATTCTTTGCAGGAAGACTTCCGCATCAACTTCGATGTCGAACATGCGATCCATGAAAACCCTGGTATTCATGGCGAGCATATCAGGCGGCATGGCGTTTCTGTTTTCGACCTGCGAACGCAAGGCAAGGGCTGGATTCCAGCCCGCGCACATCACTTCATCACCATAGGTGATCGCATCGTTGCGTTCAATTTCGTAGCTGCTCATATTCATCGTCACGATACCCATCTCACACCTCCGGCAGTTTGGTTGCGGGCGTCTGCCCCGTAATTTTGTTATCGGCGGCAAGCCGGAAAAACTTAGCACGGCAGTGAGAATATTCGTCCGGCCATGTCATTACCGGAATGCACGCTGGCGGGCAAGGTTATAGCCACCTTCTATATCTTTTGGCCTATATGCATAGGCCGGTGATAACTGTTAGCATCGGGCTACTTGTAAGGGCAAAACCGTCGAAAGGCGGCGACGCAAAATTTCCG
>JAUSLX010000190.1 GCA_030645775.1 Gallionella sp.
AAGGTTACGCGCAGCGTGTTGCCGCGCGATGAAGCGGTCAGTTATTTCAAAAGCATCAACGAATACTATAAAGCCGAGATTATCGAGTCTATCCCGGCCGATCAGGATGTATCTCTCTATACCCAGGGCGACTTTACCGACCTGTGTCGCGGCCCGCATGTGCCCTCTACCGGAAAACTTAAAGTATTCAAGCTGATGAAGCTGGCCGGCGCCTACTGGCGCGGCGACTCCAGGAATGAAATGCTACAGCGCATTTACGGCTCGGCCTGGGCGAAGAATGAAGAGTTGGACGCATTTTTGTTCTGGCTGGAAGATGCGGAGAAACGCGACCATCGCAAGCTGGCAAAGCAACTGGATTTGTTCCACATGCAGGACACCATGCCGGGCATGGTTTTCTGGCATCCCAAAGGCTGGACACTGTGGCAGGAAGTCGAACAATACATGCGCGCCAAGTTTCGCGCACACGATTACCAGGAAGTGCGTACTCCGGCCATCATGGACAAGACTCTCTGGGAAAAATCCGGGCATTGGGAAAATTATCACGACAATATGTTCACTACGGCGTCCGAAAATCGCGAATACGCGGTGAAGCCGATGAACTGCCCGGGCCATGTGCAAATCTTCAATCACGGTTTGCATAGCTATCGTGATCTGCCGTTGCGTCTGGCGGAGTTTGGTTCCTGTCATCGCAATGAGTCATCGGGTTCGTTGCACGGTTTGATGCGGGTGCGTGGTTTTACCCAGGATGACGCGCATATTTTTTGCACCGAAGAGCAGGTACAAACCGAAGTGTCGGGCTTTATCGTGATGCTGAATGAGGTTTATCGCGACTTTGGTTTTACTGAGGTGATCGTCAAGCTGTCGACACGCCCGGAGAAGCGTGTCGGTTCCGATGAGACCTGGGATAAGGCGGAAGCGGGTCTGGCGGCAGCTTTGCAGCAAAATAATCTGGCCTATGAGGTTCAGCTCGGTGAAGGCGCGTTCTATGGCCCCAAGGTTGAATTTACGCTCAAGGACAGTCTGGATCGCCTGTGGCAGTGCGGTACGATACAACTGGATTTCAATTTGCCGGTACGATTGGGCGCAGAGTTTGTCGATGAAGATAACAGCCGCAAACCGCCGGTGATGTTGCACCGTGCCATTCTTGGCTCGATGGAGCGTTTCATCGGCATTCTGATCGAACATCACGCCGGTGCATTCCCATTGTGGCTGTCGCCGATACAGACCGTATTGATGAATATCTCGCAGGCGCAAGAGCAATATGCGAGAGAAATCGGCCAATTGCTGGTCAAGGCGGGTATCAGAGTGCAATTGGATTTGCGCAATGAGAAGATTACCTATAAAATCCGCGAACATAGCTTGCAGAAATTACCTTATCAACTGATTGTCGGTGATAAGGAAGTGGCTGGAAGATTGATTGCCGTGCGTACCCGTAGTGGTGAAGATCTTGGACAAATGACACCAGAAGCCCTGGTTGAACATTTTAAGTCGGAGATCAAATCGGGAAGCACGGTTTAATTTTGCCAAGACGGAGACATTCCAATAGCACAAAATAAATTACAACGCCTCAATGATATGATTACTGCACCTCAGGTGCGACTCATTGGAGTAGATAAAGAGCCCCTCGGGATTGTGTCCAGTACAGAGGCCTTGCGTCTGGCAGGTGAAGCGGAGTTGGATCTGGTGGAGATTTCGCCGATGGCTGATCCGCCGGTATGCCGCATCATGGATTTCGGCAAATTTAAATATGCCGAAAGCAAAAAGCAACACGAGGCCAAACTTAAGCAAAAGCAGGTTCAGGTTAAGGAAATCAAGTTTCGTCCGGGAACGGATGAAGGCGACTACAACATCAAGTTGCGCAATTTGATCAAATTTCTGAATGACGGTGACAAGACTAAAATTACGCTGCGTTTCCGCGGTCGTGAGATGGCTCATCAGGAAATCGGCATGCGCCTGATTCAGCGCGTCAGGGATGATCTGGAAGAATACTCCGTCGTCGAGCAGTTTCCGAAGATGGAAGGGCGTCAGATGGTGATGGTGTTGTCGCCTAAAGCGGCGCTGAAGAAGTAACAATATAGTTGCTAGACGCTAGACGCTAGACGCTAGACGCTAGACGCTAGACGCTAGACGCTAGACGCTAGTAACTAGCAAGTGGTAAGTAGCAAGTAGCAAGTAGCAAGTAGCAAGTAGGTCGGGTTTTTATTCAGGAATAAAGTGGTTTCATCGCTTATATTCCGTGGAAATGCC
>JAUSLX010000197.1 GCA_030645775.1 Gallionella sp.
GAGGAAACACTGGAAACATTCAAGTTACCGTTGCTGTTCGGACGTGATCGCAGCAATTTTCTTGAGCGGCATCTGGTCAGCGCTTTCCCGCGCAGCTCCTACCGCGCCGCGCCGCTCATTTCCGGCAACCTGCTCAAACCCGGCACGGCCGTGCTCACCGGATTGACCACGGCGGAGGCGGTTACCAGCAAGCTGGACAAGCTGGATATTCCAGTCACGGGGGTCTGGGGCATGTCCATGCTGCTCACCCTGATGGCCAGACGCCTGGACATGCGCGACATCATACTGGTCATGCCCAGCGTGCATTACCTGCGCATACTGGTCATCAAGGAAGGCGTTCCGGTACTCACGCGTTGCATACACCGCTACCACGAAGACAACAATATCGAAAACGACAGCGATACCAATGAAATCCTGCGTACCCGCCAGCATCTCGAAAACCACCGGATCTTCGAACATGGGGCCACCCCGCCCGTCCTGTATCTGGGCGATGCCAGCGTTATCACTGCTCATCTGACCCGCGCCGGACTCACGCTGCTGCCCGTACCCAACGCATTTCTGCCTGACGGCGAGGCCGGTTACCTGCACCCCCTGTTTGAATACGTCATTTCCTCACCACGCGGACAACTGGCTCCGCTGCAATTACGCGCCCGCCACCTTGCCGAAAATATCCGCCTGACGGCGCACCTCGGCATAGCCGCCAGTCTGCTGTCCATCGTCCTGTTCGGGCAGAATGATTTTCGCGCACTAATCGATTTGCATGACAAGGACAACAGCTTGCGTGCCGATCTGCAACTCGCCGAAAGCGAAAGCCAGCGCCTCGAAGGTCACATCAGCGCCTCCGGCCTGGATCCGGCACTGGTACGCCAGGCTACCCGATTTGCGGCACTGGAAATGGAAGCAGCCCCTACACCGGCAGCCCTTTTCCGGTTTGCTGCCAGCGCCATTGCAGATTTACCTCAGGTTCGCATCAAGAGCCTGACCTTCCGTTTCCCAAAAGCGGGCGAGCGCTACTGCCAGGGACACAGCGTCATAGACCTGCCGCTGACAGACCGCAAAATCGATCTGCCACTCAGCGGCAGCCTGCCCAGTGATGCCGCCAACAACGACGCGGCAGGCGTGCCCGCCCGCCATACCGAATTGCAATTCACCATTTTACAGAATGAAACTCTGGCACCGGCGGCACAAATCGAGCTTCTCAAGCGCATTTCCGCAACACTCAAGGCCAGGGATGGCGTGCAATTGATGGAAGATCCCGCCGCCTTCTCGCTGATTAATACCCTCAAGGGCGGATTCGGCATCGATACCCAAAAAACCGATAACCTCTGGTGCATGAGTATTCCCTGGAAAATAACGCAGCGTGGGGACATGCCATGAACGCCTATGCTGTCGTGCTTAAACCGGCCAAAGTTACCCTGATCCTGTTTGCCTTGTCCGTGGCAATCGCCTTCGCCGCCATTGCCGGACTCGCCCGCTACCGCACCGAAAAAGAACAGACCATCCTGAAAACCGAACAGCAACTGCTGGAGACACGCGCAAACATCAAAAAACTGAGCAGTGATCTGGAGAGCATTAACCGGCTTGCGCAGAAATACCAGCAACTCACCCGACTGGGCCTGATCGGCGAACCGGACCGGGATGGCTGGGTGCAGCGTCTGGAATCAATTTACCGCGACTCGCGACTGCCGCCCACCTTGCGCTACACGCTGGCGCCACCGCAATTGCTCAATCAGCAACCCGTGCCTGCCGATGCCCCGACCGCCTACCAGAACAACGTCCTGCATCACGACCTCGCCCTCGAGCTATCCGCTATCCACGACGGCGAATTTCTCGATTTCATCGCCAGGCTGGATACCGATTGGCGTTCGCCGTACCGGGTAGAGACTTGTCAGATCACGCGCGAAGCCGAAGTCATAATCGGGCTGCAAATCAGATGCACGGTAGAACTGTATTCACTGCCGGAAAAGTAGAAAGTGGAAAGTAGAAAGTGGAAAGTGGAAAGTGGGAAGTGGAAAGTGGGAAGTGGAAAGTGGAAAGTGGAAAGTGGTAGCGCGTCATTCCCGCGAAGGCGGGAATCCAGCCAGTTGAATGGAAGGACGAATATCATGAACAAAATCTATTTCATCTTTATCGGCCTGCTGCTGTCGGGCGGCACTGCACATGCCTACTCTATCGGCACGGTGTTTTACTCAAACGCCGAGCGTGCCACGCTGGTCGCCGCGCGCAGCGGCATCACCCAGACCGCCATTTACAGCGTCACCGGCATCGCCCGGCGCGGCGCGGGTAAAAGTGTGGCATGGATCAACGGCAGAGCTGTCACCGAAACGCCGCAAGACCCGATCATTCCCACCCTGGTCATCAATCGTGACCACATTCTGATCGAGGGAAAACCGATCAAAGTAGGCGAAACTCTCGACATCATCTCCGGCCAGCGCGTGTTGCGCCTGCCTGAACAAGCCGTCCGGGTAAAACCGTGAAAAACATTTTAAAACAACAGGGTATAGCACTACTGGTGTTCGTCACCATCCTGGCAACCGCTGCCGCCGCCGTGACCGTCACCGCCCTGTACCGCAGCAGCCAGAACGTCCAGATATCCCGTGACAAGATCACCGCGGCGGCACTGGCGCAGGCAAAGGAGGCGTTAATTGGACGTGCAGTGACCGACGAAAACCGCCCCGGAAGCCTGCCTTGTCCAGACACCAACAACGACGGAACGGCAGAATTATTTGCCGGGACAAATTGCCCCAGCTATATCGGACGCCTGCCGTGGCGTACGCTGGGCCTGCCAGACATCAGCGATGGCAGCCGAGAACGGTTGTGGTACGCGCTTTCCAATCGCTTCCGGGATAACGCTGCGGCGGAACCCATCAATAGCGACACGTTGGGAAACCGCCCCATTTATGCCCCTAACAGCCAGTACGACCAGGCAGGAACCTTGCTGACCGAACAAGCGATTGCCGTTATTTTTTCAGCGGGTGATGTGCTTGCCGGTCAAAACAGGATTGCCGCCAATATCAATAATGCAAACCATTATCTGGAAAAGTTGAATTGTCCCGGCGCGAGTTGCCGCGACAATACCGCTGGAACAGGCCCTTTTATCGCGGGCGCCCTATTCGATGCCAACCACAATCCACTGCTCAATGATCAACTCCTCATCATCCAAACAAAAGACATCATCCCAACCATCGAAAAACGAATCACCAAGGAGGCCAACAACTGGCTACAAGCATACTATTCCGCTAATTTCTATTATCCCTATCCCGCCGAATACACCGCCTGCAACCACGAACATTGCACGGGAAACAGCTCAGTCTGCCGAGGAAGATTTCCGCGATCAGAGGCATCCGGAAGCGCCAATTGGTCTCCGCCAGAATGGTTTCGAAACAATCAATGGTATCGGGAAATCTACTATAGCGTAGGCGCGGGGTCTTTACAGACGCCAGCAGGTGTAACTTGTGCGAACACGCTCGCCGTTGCAGGTG
>JAUSLX010000138.1 GCA_030645775.1 Gallionella sp.
GTCTATTTCAGCAATAGCGGCTTCATCACTGCGCATCCTGTCCTGTGTTGCTTCCGCGAGTCGGCGTTGCGCTGCCTCATGCGCACTGGCCACTTGTATGGCCTGTTGTTCTGCTGCCAGTTTCGCCTGTTCAGCCTCGCACGCCTGCTGCTCCGCTGCGATGCGTACCTGCAACGCGGTTGCCGCCTCAGCTTCGAGTGCAGTGCGTCGTTCAAGCTGCGCCTGTAACTCGCGTTCGTGCACCAGACGTTGCTGCTCTTGCGCTGTCATCTGCAAGGCCATCTGCTCACGTTCCACGGCAGTTTGCCTGGCTTCTTTAGCCACTTGCTCGAGTTGATTGATTGCCGCAATAGCCGCTGCACCCCGGCGGATTCGAGCCTGCTCGGTATCCATAAACTGACGTTGCGCTTTTTCCAGCTCCTCAGCCAGGCGCTGCGCCTGTTGTTCGGCGGCAATCTTTTCCTGCTCTGCCAGGTATGCCTGCCGTTCGGCTGCGATACGCAGCTGAACAGCAGCATCCACCTCGGCGCCAATAGTGCTGCGTTGCAGCAGTTGTTGTTGCAATTCGTGCTCATGTGCCAGACGCTGCTGCGCGAGTCCGGCCAACTGATCTTCCATCCGCTTGCGTTCTTCAGCTGCCTGCCTGGCCAGCTCGGCAGCTTGCACGCGTTGCTGCTTCGCCGCCAGCGCCGACTCATCACTGCGAATTTTCGCCTCTTCCGTCTCAATAGCCTGGCGCTGCGCTTCCTCAAGTTCATGAGCCGCACGCAAAGCCAGTTGCTCTGCTGCGAGTCGCGCCTGCACGGCAGCCGCCGCCTCAGCTTCACGCGCCACGCGTTGCGCCAGTTGTTGCTGCAATTCACGTTCCTGCACCAGACGCTGCTGCTCCTGCTCGGCCAGCTGCAAAGCCATCTGCTCGCGTTCCACAGCCGCCTGACTGAGCGCTTCGGTCGCCTCCGCCTGCTTACGCGCCGCAACAGCGGCCATTGCCTCACTGCGGATACGCATCTGCTCCATCTCGGCCGCCTTGCGTGTTTCGGCAACCCGCTGCATCGCCATATTCTCGGCGCGTTGCATAACCTGCTCATGCTCCAGCCTGGCCTCGGTCATTTGTTTTTGCAAAGCGGCTGTCGCGAGCGCCTCAGCGCGTATATGCTCCTCCTGCTGTTTGAGCAACTGACTTTCGCTATCAACACGCTGTCTGGCGATATTCAAGGCACGCAACGCCGCCTGCTCCTTGTCCTGCGCATCCCGAATCGCCTGCTCATTCAGTTGCAAGATTGCATCAGCAATCGCTTTCGCACGGGATTCCGTTTCGATACGCTGATTATCTGATTCGACAGCAAGCAATTCTGCCGCCATTCTGGCTTCGATTTCTGCGATGGCACGCGCTTCTGCCGCCAACTGCGCCTGTGCAGCCTGCTGCGCTGCGCTGGCAAGTTCTGCCCGCCGCAACGCTTGCTGGTTAACCTGCTGCAAAGCCGATGAATTTTGTTGTGCGGCAACTATCAGCGCCTGTTCAGCCTGCAAGTTGGCTGCAATCAGCGACTGTTCATGCGCCAGTGCTTCAGCACGCAATTGGGCTGATTGCAATACTGCGTTCTGCAGCCTGAATTTCTCCTGCAAAGCCTGCGTTGCAAGCTGTTCCGCCTGTTCGCGCTGCTGCTCGATTTGCAGCAGTTGCTTTTCAAGTCGGCCATTTTCCCCAGCCGCTGCCTGTGCCAGTTTTGCCACAGCAATACGTTCATTAGCAACCGTGACCGCCTGCACTTCGGCTTGCAATTGCAATTCCAACTCTTGCGCCGACTGCATTTCCGCCTCGGCGCGTTGTTGCGCAAACAGCAACTGATCCCGCCCGGCTGCCAACTTCTGCGCTGCGACCTGAAGCGCCAGATTCTCGCTTGCCAACCGTTCATCCGCATCTTGTGCTGCCTGCAACAACAAGGCATGCGCCCGCTCATGCTGTTCGGCGGCTCTTTGGTCAGCCTCGGCCTTAGCCCGCAATAACGCACTTGCTTCCTGCTCGACTCTGGCTTTACGTTCCGCCTCGGCACTGGCGGCTGACTCAGCTTCAGCACGTTGTTTCGCCGCCTGATAAGCCTGTTGCTCATTCTGCGTGCGCTTTTCAGCATCGGCGCGCGCCTGCTCGTCAGCCAAACGGCGCTGATTAGCCGACTTAAGCGCAGCTTGCTCAGCTGCTGCTCTCGCAACAGCGGCTTGTTCGGCATCACGATCCGCCTGCAGCCTCGCTTCGATCTCCGCAATCGTCTGCGATTCGGCACGGGTTCTGGACTGGAGCGCTTCTGCTGCAAGCTGTTCAGCATCCAGCCTTGTTTTGAGCAGCGCGACCACTTCCTGTTCTTGCCGGACTTTTTCCTGCGCCACACGTGCAATAGCCTGATCTGTGGTGATTTTTTCCTGTGCAAGCCGGGCGGCCTGCTGTTCCAGTCTGGCACGATTTTCCGCCGCCTGAGCCGCGTTGCGATCAGCCTCGATACGCTGTTTGCTTTGCTCAACTTCATGCCGTTCGTTATCGACTTTTTCTCTGGCGAGACGTAATTCCTCTGCCTCGCTGTCAACACGCAAACGTGCCGCCTCACGCAATTGCACTTCGATTTGCAACTTTTCTTCAGCCTGAGCTTGCAGTAGTTGCTCTGCCGCCATGCGTTCGGCAACGGCCTGATCCGTTTGCGCCTGAAGCTGGTCTATCTCAAGCCGAATAGCGCGTATTTCGCTTTCAGCGCGTTGTTGCGCCGCCTGTTCAACCTGACTTTGCTGTGCCATCAACAGCTGCAGTTCACGCTCAGCCCGGGCCTTGCCATCCGCCAGCGCGCGGGCAGTTTGTTCAGACTGCAAACGCTGCGTCAATTCTTCCTGGGCCAGACGTTCGGCTCGCAGCTTCGCCTGGCTTTCTTCTTCCAGGCGCATGGCGATCAACAGTTTCGCACGCAATTCCTGCGTCAACTGCTTCTCGACTTCCAGCTTGCTTTGAGCGACTTCAGAAAGCCGCATCTCATCCTGGTATTTGGCCTCAAGCTGAGCAATCAGCTCCATTTCAGTCCGCGCACGCGCTTCGGCTATGGCACGGCCATGCGCTTCAGCACGAGCCCGCGCCTGCGCGGAAAATCCAGCTTCCATCTCGGCCTCAAGATGCGCGCGCGCTTCCTGTATCGCCTGAGATTCAGCGATAAATTCTTCGCTATCATTACCAACCAAACGAATTTTCGGGGGAGTCGCCATGGTGTTGCCCTGTAGCGCGTATTACTACGCGCCACGCCTGTTCTGTAAGTCTGCGACAATAGCAAGAGAGCGGGCATACTGACAAGCAAAGCGCTCAATAAAACAGCAAACCAGACTATTTCCGACCGCGACAGCGCCGTTAACGTAATACCATCAGGAGTAAGCGATCATGGAATACCGACAATTGGGCAGCAGCGATTTACGGGTATCCGCCTTGTGCCTGGGCACGATGACCTACGGCGAACAGGATGCGCATGCGCAACTCGACTTTGCGGTGGCGCACGGGGTGAATTTCATAGACACCGCGGAAATGTATCCGGTCGCGCCGCGTGCGCAAACACAAGGTCGTACCGAGAGTTATATCGGCTCCTGGCTCAAGCACCAGCCACGCGACCAGCTCATTGTCGCCAGCAAGATCGCCGGACCTGCGCGTGGCTTCAGCTGGATACGCAACGGCCCGCGCATCAACCGCGAACAGATCAACGCTGCCATCGATACCAGCCTGAAACGTTTGCAGACCGATTATCTGGATTTATACCAGATACACTGGCCGGACCGTTATGTACCGATGTTCGGTGCAACCAGCTACGAGGTAGCCCAGGAGCACGACAGCACGCCCATTGCCGAACAACTGCTGGCACTGGCCGATCTGGTCAAGGCGGGGAAAGTCAGGCATATCGGCCTGTCCAACGAGACACCCTGGGGCGTGAGCGAATTCATACGCTGCGCCGAACAATTGGGCCTGCCCAGAATAGTTTCGATACAAAATGCCTACCACCTGATGAACCGCACTTACGAGAGCGGACTGGCGGAAGTCTGCCGTCACGCGGATGCCGGACTGTTAGCCTACAGCCCGCTCGCCTTCGGCCATCTCACCGGCAAATATCTCGCCGACCCGCAAGCACAGGGTCGCATCACCCTGTTTCCCGGTTTCGGCCAGCGTTACCATAAAATCAACGTGCCCGCCGCCAGTGCAGCCTATGTACGAATCGCGCAACAAGCGGGACTCATTCCTGCTCAAATGGCACTCGCCTACGCCCGCACCCGCTGGTTCACCGGCAGCGTCATACTGGGGGCGACCACCTTGACTCAACTCAAGGAAAATCTGGATAGCCATGCTCTGACACTATCAGCAGATGTGTTGGAGCAAATCGAGGCGGTGCACAAACTATATCCCGACCCTGCCCCCTGAAATCAACTCACAGCACGCCTCAACACGCGGTTCACGGCGGCTGGCGCTCCACCCATCCGGCGTAACTGGTTATAATCGCTGCCTCTCTAATCTCGCGTATCCGGAGCTTTTGCCATGTCGCTTAATTTGTTCAACACCCGTTCATCCTTCAAACTCGCCAGTGGCAAGCAGGGCACGCTGTATTCATTGCCCGCTCTGGAAGCGGCCGGAATCGGCAAAATTTCACGCCTGCCAGTGTCCATCCGTATCGTGCTGGAATCGGTGTTGCGTAATTATGACGACAAAAAAATCGCCGAATCTCATATCCGCGAACTGGCCAACTGGCAGCCGAACGCTCCGCGCTCCGAAGAGATTCCCTTCGTAGTCGCGCGTATCGTATTGCAGGATTTCACCGGTGTGCCGCTGCTGGCCGACCTCGCCGCGATGCGTGATGCCGCCGCCGCGCAAGGCTGCGACCCAAAGATTATCGAACCGCTGGTTCCGGTGAATCTAGTCGTGGATCATTCGGTTCAAATTGACAGCTACAACAACCCGAACGCGCTCAAAATCAACATGGAGCTGGAGTTCGAGCGCAACACCGAGCGTTATCGTTTCATGAAGTGGGGCATGCAAGCCTTTGACACTTTCAAGGTTGTCCCGCCCGGCATCGGCATCGTGCATCAGGTGAATCTGGAATATCTGGAGCGCGGCGTACAAAATAAGAACGGCGTTTATTACCCCGACACCCTGGTCGGCACCGATTCCCACACCACCATGATTAACGGCATCGGCGTAGTCGGCTGGGGCGTGGGCGGCATCGAAGCGGAAGCGGGCATGCTGGGCCAGCCGGTGTATTTCCTCACCCCTGACGTAGTTGGCGTGAACCTCAAAGGCAGCTTGCGCGAAGGCGTGACCGCCACTGACGTGGTGCTGACCGTGACTGAGTTGTTGCGCAAACACAAGGTCGTCGGCAAATTCGTCGAATTCTTCGGCAAGGGCACGGCCGCCCTCACCCTGCCGGATCGCGCCACCATCGCCAACATGGCGCCAGAATACGGCGCGACCATGGGCTTCTTCCCAGTCGATGATGTTACCGTCAGCTTCATGCGCAATACCGGACGCACCGAGGAAGAGCTGGATGCGTTCGAATCCTACTTCAAGGCACAGGGTTTGTATGGCATACCTCAAGACGGACAGATCGATTACAGCAGCGTTGTGGAACTCGATCTGGCCAGTATCGAACCTTCACTGTCCGGCCCCAAGCGCCCGCAAGACCGTATTGCAATGTCCGCAATGCGTGCAACCTTCAACACCCTGTTCAGCAAATCCAGCGCCGAAAACGGCTTCAATCAGCCTGCCGAAAAACTGTCCGTGCGTTATCCGACCGGCAAAGGCGACCTTGCGATCGGCAACGGCGATGTACTGATCGCGGCGATTACATCCTGCACCAACACCTCCAACCCCAGCGTGATGCTGGCTGCCGGTTTGCTGGCGCAGAAGGCGGTCGAAAAAGGCTTGAGCGTCCAGCCGCACATCAAGACCACACTGGCACCCGGTTCGCGGGTGGTCACCGCATATCTGACCAATGCCGGATTGCTGGAACCGCTGGCGCAACTGGGCTTTGGCCTGGCAGCCTACGGTTGCACCACCTGCATCGGTAATTCCGGCCCGCTGGATGCGCAAATTGAAGAGACCATCGTCAAGAACGATCTGATTGCAGCGGCCGTGCTGTCCGGCAACCGCAACTTCGAAGCGCGCATCCACGCCAACATCAAGGCTAATTTTCTGGCCAGCCCGCCGCTGGTGGTCGCTTACGCCATCGCAGGCCGCATGAATATCGATCTCGACACCGAGGCGCTGGGCACGGACAAGAACGGTCAACCGGTATTTCTGAAAGACATCTGGCCAACGAGTGCCGAAATTCAGGCGGTCAGCCACTTTGCGGCCGATCCTGCCGTCTATCGCGCGCTCTATTCTGATCTGACCCGCGACTTGCCGTTGTGGAATGCGATTGAAGCACCGCAAGGCGAGTTGTATCAGTGGGATGACTCGACCTACATCGCACGCCCACCGTTCTTCGATGGCACGGCGCCTGAAGTTGCCAACATCAAGTCCGCTCGTGCTCTGGCAATCTTCGGTGATTCCGTCACCACCGATCACATCAGTCCGGCGGGCAGCTTCCGGCCGACCACACCGGCGGGTAAATATCTGCTGGACAAGGGCGTGGCGCAGAAAGATTTCAACAGCTACGGCTCACGTCGCGGCAACCACGAAGTGATGATGCGCGGCACTTTTGCCAATGTGCGCGTCAGGAACCTGATGCTGCCCGCCAACGCGGACGGCAGTCGCATCGAAGGCGGCTATACGCTGTATCAGGGTTGCCAGACCGCGATCTACGATGCTGCGATGCAGTACATCAATAACGGTATTGCCACGGTGATTTTTGCCGGTGAAGAATACGGCACCGGTTCATCGCGCGACTGGGCGGCGAAAGGAACGCAGCTGCTCGGCGTGAAGGCGGTGATTGCCAAATCCTACGAGCGTATCCACCGCAGCAACCTGGTCGGCATGGGCGTGCTGCCGTTGCAATTCAAGGGCGACACCAGCGCTGCCGGATTGCAACTGACGGGTGATGAAAGCTTCGACATCAGCGGCATCAGCGGCGATCTGAAGCCGCAACAGGACGTGCTGCTGACCATCACCCGCGCCGACGGCAGCACACAGCAAGTGCCGCTACTGTTGCGCATCGATACGCCGATTGAAGTTGACTACTACCGTGCGGGCGGCATCCTGCCGTTTGTGCTGAAGGAACTGGTCAGCCGTTAACCAAAAATTTACACGAGCCTCTCCGCGTGCTGACATGAGGAGAGGTCAAGGATGTTCCCGTGCTTGTTTATCCTTAAAATCTCAGTTCAGTCCGCATCAATTCTTGCTAAGCGCTATGCGCTTGCAATCATTGATGCGGACAACTGCTTTTTCTAGGTTTATTTTGCAGTCAAGCACTGCAGCAAAAAAACGACCAGTGCTCACACCCGAACCTCCCTACCTTTGGATTTCGCCATCAAAATCCGGGTAATATCTTTGCAACACGGGCTTCATCAACAAATCTTCTTTGATGACATGATCGACCAGCCAGCTCCGCAGCAGATTTGTGAAGTGTTCGACTGCTGTTGACGACCATTCCTGTCCCATTTCCTCAATTTCCCGTCTCACCTGATCGAGCTGTTTGAGTAAGGTATCGTGAGACTTGTTCAGGCCGGGAACCTGCGTATAGCCGGCAGCGCGAGCAATTTTTTCTTCCCTGACAAAATGTACTTTTGAATATTGAGAAAGACTGTCCAATGCAGCGGACAACTCGCTTTGGTTCTGTGTGCCCAGACTGCGCTCAACCCGATTTATAATTTCAATGAGATACCTGTGGTCAGAGTCAATCACATCATTGCCAACGCTTAACTGATCACGCCATACCAAGCTCATAAATTCTCCTCTGAAATTTGATCATCACAGCCCTTATTCTTCCTGCATTTCCTGCCCGGGAAACAGCTCCTGCGTATAACCGAACTGGCTCATATCCTGCATCCGCATCAGGTACAGTATCCCGTCCAGATGATCGCACTCGTGTTGCACCACGCGCGCGTGAAATCCGCTGACGGTACGGTCTATCAAGGCACCGTATTCGTCAAAGCCCTGATAACGAATGTTGCAGTGACGCGTAACCAAACCTCGCAAACCGGGTACGCTCAGGCATCCTTCCCAGCCTGCTTCGGTCTTGTCATCCAGTACGGTGATAACGGGATTGATGAGCACGGTTTCCGGCACTGTTTCAGCATCCGGATAACGCGCGTTCAACGCCACGCCGAAGATGACCACACGCAGCCCGACGCCGATTTGCGGTGCGGCCAGCCCGGCGCCGTTCAGGGCCTGCATGGTGTCGCGCATATCGTCCAGCAGACTGTGCAATTGGGGACTGTTATAACGGCTAACCGGTTCCGCGACTTTGAGCAGGTGCGCATCACCCATGCGCAAAACGGTCTTAATCGTCATGGCAGCTGACCACGCATTCGAGTATGCTGCGTACCCGTTCCATCGCATTGCGTGCGGTGGAAGCAACATTTTCCATATTGATGCTCTGTTGATTATCGCCCCGCCCCGCCGTGTAATTCACCACCACGGCGAGGGTGGCATAGTTCATTTCCAGCTCTCTCGCCAGCGCGGTTTCCGGCATACCGGTCATTCCCGCCATATCCGCACCATCGCGTTCATAGCGATTAATCTCGGCGATGCTGTCCAGACGCGGCCCCTGCGTGGCCGCATAAACACCGCCATCCAGGCAAGGCTGACGGACTTCGGCTGCACTGCGCAAAATATGACTGCGCAATTCAGGTGAATAGGGCAAGGTAAAATCTATGTTCCGGTAACGGGTGTTGCGCGTATTAAAGAAAGTGGCGTCACGCCCGTGTGTGTAATCGATGATCTGATCGGGCACCACCAGCGTGCCCGGCGTCAAGTCCGCACGAATACCGCCGACTGTTGCAACAGCGACGACATCCGTCACGCCCTGTTCGCGCAAGGCCCATAAATTGGCGCGGTAATTCACCAGATGAGGCGGGATGTTATAGCCATAGCCATGTCGCGCCAGGAAGATAATTTCATGCTGATTGAGCGTGCCAAACAGAAACGCGCCGGAAGGCTCGCCATAAGGCGTGCGCATCACTTGCCTGTGCGTGATATTGAGATTCGCCAGTTCCGTCAGGCCGCGACCGCCTATGATTGCCAACATAATGTCCTTCCTAATGCAGATATTAGTCGCTAGTTACTAGTCGCTAGCGTCTAGCGTCTATCTACTGCTTCACCGCATAAATCGCGGGCAGATTGCGCCACGCTCCCTCGATATCCATGCCATAGCCGAACACAAAACGATCCGGCAATTCCAATCCCACGAAATCTGCCCGAACCGGCTTGACCCTGCCATGTCGCTTATCGGCAAACACGGCGCTGTAGCAGTGTTGCGCACCCAGTTCCAGCACCCGTTCCCGTAACGCCGCCAGGGTATGGCCCTCGTCCAGAATATCGTCTATCAGCAATACCACGCGACCACGCACAGAATCATGCGGGGCCACCTTCCAGTGCATTGCGCCGCCGGCCCGCGCATCGCCATAGCGTGATACATGCACATAATCAAAATCGAGCGGGAAGTTGAGCAAGGGTAACAGTTGTCCGGAAAAAACCACGGCACCTCCCATCACTGACAGCACCAACGGGTGCGCCTCACTCAAGCTGTCATTGATTTCCCGTGCAACTTTGTGCAACGCCGCTTGCACCTGCCCTGACGTGCACAGCAATTCAGCCTGTTGCAACAGCTCATGTGCGCGCTGAGCAGAAATCGTCATGCGCCATCACCACTGCAGGCTCTTCAAATAGGCGGCAAACTCCTCCTTGACCTCCGGATGTACCAGCCCCATAGCCACGCCCGCCTTCAGGAAACCAATTTTTGAACCGCAATCATAACGGGTGCCCTTATAGCGATAGGCCAGTATCCGTTCTTCTGCGATCAGGGCGGCAATCGCATCCGTCAGCTGCAATTCACCGCCGGCACCGGTGCTCAAATTGTGCAGATGATGGAAAATACGCGGCGTCAGAATGTAACGTCCCGCCACGGCCAGAGTGGAAGGCGCATCTTCAGGGTCCGGTTTTTCGACTATACCTGTCACCTGTTCCAGCTCTGCGTTCACTTTGGCACTCTCGACAATACCGTATTGTCGGGTCAGCTCACGCGGCACATCCTGCACGCCCAGTACCGAACTGTGATGGCGATCATAGACTTCGACCATCTGCCGGGTGATAGAGACATCGCCCACCATCAGGTCATCCGCCAGAATGACGGCAAAAGGTTCATTTTTAATGACCGGCTGCGCGCAAAGCACGGCATGCCCCAGGCCCAGCGGCTCGGATTGACGGATATAAATACAATTAATTCCTTCCGGGATCACTTCCTGCGTCAAGCGCAACAGTTCCAGCTTGCCCTTCTTCTCCAGTTCGGCCTCCAGTTCGTAGGCCTTGTCAAAATGATCCTCAATGGAGCGCTTGCTGCGTCCGGTAACGAAAATCATGTCGGTAATACCCGCAGCCACCGCTTCTTCCACCGCATATTGAATCAGCGGCTTGTCCACGACAGCCATCATTTCCTTCGGACTGGCCTTGGTGGCCGGCAGAAATCGGCTTCCCATACCTGCTACTGGAAACACGGCTTTACGGATTACCCGTAATGGTCTTTTGCCCATTATTACCCCTCGATTAATAATAAAAAGTCATCTTCACTTAATACAGCAACGCCCAATTCCTGTGCCCGTTCCAGCTTGCTTCCACTCTCCAGACCCGCCACCACAAAATCTGTTTTTTTGGATACGCTGCCGCTGACTTTGGCGCCCAGTGCTTCCAGCTTTTCTTTGGCTTGCTGGCGAGATAGTGCCGCAAGTGTACCAGTCAGCACAAATGTTTTACCCGTGAAGGGCAATATTCTGTCCGGCTCTGGCTCATGTTCGTCCCAAACCACCCCCAGGCTGCGCAGTTGTTCGATGACATCGCGATTGTGCGCCTCGGCAAAAAAATCGACCATACTCTGCGCCACGACC
>JAUSLX010000209.1 GCA_030645775.1 Gallionella sp.
AACAATTCAGCCAGAATTTCCACTTCAGCGTCGCTCAACTCCTCGGTCACCGGTGAGGTGCGCAGCGTATCAATTACTAATGACATTGCCTTCTCCTTTTATCTCAGCTTAATTTTCCATGGCACTGCTTGTATTTCTTACCCGAACCACATGGGCAAACATCATTGCGCCCGATCTTCTTGCCGTCGCGCACAAACGTTTGAGGGTCTTCGCCCGCTGACCGGTTTTCGTCAGACAGCGCCTCTTCATAATTGGCGTGATGATACTGTACATTTTCTGCGGCCGGTGTCGTTTCTACCGCATCAACCTCCGCTTCACTGCGTACCTGAACAGTCATCAGTACCTGCGTAACTTCGCGTTTGATTACGTCCAGCATGGTCGAAAACAGTTCAAAAGCCTCGCGTTTGTATTCCTGCTTGGGGTTCTTCTGCGCATAGCCACGTAAATGAATACCTTGGCGCAGGTGATCAAGCGCAGACAGATGCTCGCGCCAGTGCACGTCGACACTTTGCAACATGATGGCACGCTCGTAGTGATGCATTATTTCAATCCCTACCGCGCCCACCTTGGTCTGATACGCATTGCGGGCATATTCTGATACACGTACACGCAAACTCTCTTCGTTAAACTGTTTGTCTTCTTCCAGCCACTGCGCCAACGGCAATTCCAGCAGGTAATCTGCCGCCAGTACTTTTTCGAGACCCGGGATATCCCATTGCTCTTCCATGCTGTGCGGCGTGATATACAGACTGATGGTGTCGTCCAGCACGCTGTCGCGCATCGCCTGAACCGTTTCGGATATATCGTCGCTTTCCAGCAACTCGGTGCGTTGCTGGTAGATGACCTTGCGCTGATCGTTAGCCACATCGTCGTATTCCAGAATCTGTTTGCGCATATCAAAGTTGCGCGCCTCCACCTTGCGTTGCGCATTTTCGATAGCGCGCGTCACCCAGGTGTGTTCTATCGCCTCACCCTCCGGCATCTTGAACTTGTTCATGATCGCAGCCACACGATCCGAGGCAAAAATACGCAACAGCGGATCTTCCAAGGACAGATAGAAACGGCTCGACCCAGGATCTCCCTGACGACCGGAACGGCCACGCAACTGGTTATCCACGCGCCGCGATTCATGACGTTCAGTGCCGATGATGTGCAGACCGCCGCTTTTCAGCACCTGCTCATGCAAAACATTCCACTCGTTTTTCAATTGTGCAATGCGTGTATCTCGGGCAGTATCGTCCAGACTCTCGTCAGCACGTATCAGTTCAATTTGCTTCTCGATACTGCCGCCCAGCACAATATCCGTGCCGCGCCCTGCCATGTTGGTGGCGATGGTCACCATTCCGGATTGTCCTGCCTGGGCGATAATTTCCGCCTCGCGCGCATGTTGCTTGGCATTGAGCACCTGGTGCGTCAGCTTGGCTTCGTCCATCAGATGAGACAGCAGTTCCGAATTTTCGATAGAAGTCGTACCCACCAGCACCGGCTGACCGCGCTCGTGGCAGCCCTTGACATCGGCAATCACCGCACGATATTTTTCCATCGCGGTAAGATAGACCTTGTCCATCATGTCATTCCGGATCGTCGGACGATTGGGCGGGATGATGACCGTTTCCAGATTATAAATTTGCTGAAATTCGTAGGCTTCGGTATCAGCCGTCCCGGTCATGCCGGCCAGCTTGCTGTACATGCGGAAGTAGTTCTGGAAGGTAATCGAGGCCAGCGTCTGATTTTCCTTCTTGATTTCCACCCCTTCTTTCGCTTCGACGGCCTGATGCAAGCCGTCCGACCAGCGCCGCCCCGACATCAGGCGACCGGTATGCTCGTCCACGATAACCACTTCGCCGTCCTGCACCACATAATTCTGATCTCGGTGATACAGGGAATGTGCACGCAACGCGGCATATACATGGTGTATCAGTGAAATATTGGCAGCGTCGTACAAGCTGCCATTCGGCGGCAGCAGCCCTGCTTCGGTCAGGATATCTTCAGCATGTTCGTGACCGATCTCGGTCAGTAAAATCTGATGATTTTTTTCGTCCACGGAAAAATCGCCCGCGCCGTCCTCCTCGGTTTGACGCACCAATTTCTGCACCAACTCGTTGATTCTCACATAAACATTGGCATCGCCTTCGGCCTGCCCGGAGATGATCAAAGGCGTGCGCGCCTCGTCAATCAGGATGGAATCCACCTCATCCACAATGGCGTAATTTAATTTGCGCTGAAAGCGCTCACCAATCTGGCTCGCCATATTGTCGCGCAGATAATCGAAACCAAATTCATTATTGGTGCCGTAAGTAATGTCTGCCGCATAAGCGACCTGCTTCTCTTCAGAGGGCATCTGCGACACGATTACGCCGATAGACATGCCAAGAAACTTGTAGAGCTTACCCATCCAGGTAGCATCGCGTGCCGCGAGGTAATCGTTGACCGTGACCACATGCACGCCGAGTCCGCTAAGCGCATTCAGATAAACCGGCAAGGTGGCCATCAGGGTTTTACCTTCGCCCGTGCGCATTTCTGCGATCTTGCCGTAATGCAGCACCATCCCGCCTATCAGCTGCACATCATAGTGACGCATCCCCAGCACGCGGACACTGGCCTCGCGAACGACAGCAAACGCCTCGGGCAATAACGCTTCCAGCGTTTCACCCTGGATCAGACGTTGCTTAAACAGCTCGGTTTTTTCGCGCAACTGCTCATCGCTGAGCCTGGCGACATCAACCTCCAAACTGTTAATGACCTTAACGGTAGCGCGGTACTGCTTGAGCAAGCGATCATTACGACTACCGAAAATATTTTTTAGCGCTTTTGAAATCATATTTTTTGTTTTCTCAACCACAGGGCGAGGTGGCTATAAACCAACTCGCCCTTATAAATTACAAATATTTAATCGACTAACTGGCTGCGTTTTTCAGGAAGCGCTCAGGATTCTGTGCAATCCCCTTATAGCGCACTTCAAAATGCAAATGATTTCCGGTGGAACGCCCGGTGCTGCCCACTTCGGCAATCTTGTCACCGCGTCGCACGACCTGTCCCACCTTGACCCACAGCCGCGATGCGTGCGCATAACGCGTCACAATATCATTGCCGTGATCCACCTCCAGCATATTACCATACTGAGAATGGCTATCCGCATACACGACCACCCCGCCGGCTGAGGCATGTATGGTCGTACCCGCCTCTGCCATGAAATCAACCCCCTCGTGCATGGACGTCTTGCCGGTAAAGGGATCAACGCGCCAGCCGAAATTGGAGGTATAAAACCCTTCGTTGACCGGCGCAGAGGAGGGCAACAATCTTTCGCTTAACTGGTTCTGCATCAGCAGCGTCTCCAGCGCCATCAGTTTATCGGCTCTGTCATCGACCAGGCGCGTCAGGGATTCGAGCTGTCGTGACAGGCTGGCTTCCGTCATCTGCTGATTGTTCAAAACCAGCAGCGGCCCGCCCTGTGCAGGAGGCTGGTCAAACTGAAATTCCGCAGGTTTCATACCTGTCAGTTTCACCAGGCGCCCGCCCAATGCATCCAGGCGCTGCACGCGTGCCTGCATTTCGCCCAGCTTTACCGACAGCGTGTCCAGGCTACTGCGCTGGTAAGTCCTTTGATTCTGTTGCTCATCACCCTGAACCAGCGATACCTGACCCAGGCTTTCCGGTGCAAAGCGCATCAATGTCATTAGCAAGGCGATAGCCGCCGCAATCACACCCCCAAACAGCAGCAGCATTAACCAAACAGCCTGCTTGAGGCCAAAATTAATACTGCGCGATTTTGCCCATCGGTCAGAAACTAGAATAATATCCATACTTCATCTTTCCTGTGTGATCATAGCCCTGTGCCACAACGTCTAAAACACCTGATGAGCGACAATCAGGAATTGCGTACTCTGCTCGATACCGTGCAAACATTGACGGCGATACAACAACATTTCTCCCATGTTGTGCCGCCGCATTTCGCACAATTTAGCCAGGTTCTGGGACTACGCCACGGCACACTCAGCATTGCCACGGCCAACGGCACGCTGGCCGCAAAACTGCGCCAGCTTGCACCGGATATTGTCACCCGGCTGCAAAACAGGGGTTGCGAGGTTAGCGTAATCAGAGTCAAGGTGCAAGTCACCTACGCCACCCCACCGCCCCAACATGAACCGCGCATCCTGACCCGTACAGCACAACAGCAGCTGCACGAACTCAGTCTGATTCTGGGCGACACGCCACTAAAACAGGCGCTGGAGAAATTTTCGCAGAAGAAATCGTAGGTTGGGATTCATCCCGACTTGCCGGATTATAATCCGACTTACAAGAACACGCGCCATGCGACCAGCACATAACGCTCCAGCACAAACAGCAAGCCAAACACCACCAGCAACAGCACAGTGAAGCGCACGGTTTGCCAAGTGAAATTCAGATAGCGCCGGTTGCGTGTCAGGACGTACATTCCGCCACTGACCACCAGTATCAGCGCGACCACAACCAGGATCAGACGCAGAATCAACATAGGAAACCGCCCGCCCTATTCAAGAGCTTATGCCGCCTGCAATTGCAGGCGCAAAAATTCCGGCGCATCAGCCACGTCGTCAAACGTGACAAACTCCCACGCCTGTTCATCGGCGAGCAGTTCACGCAACAAGGCGTTATTCAGCGCGTGGCCCGACTTGAATCCGGAAAATGCACCAATCACGGCATGGCCCAGCAGATATAAATCGCCGATTGCATCCAGCACTTTGTGTTTGACGAATTCATCCTCGAAACGCAAGCCGTCGGGGTTGAGCACACGATAGTCATCCATGACGATGGCATTATCCAGACTACCGCCCAGCGCCAGACCCTGGGCGCGCATATTTTCGACATCCTGCATGAAGCCGAAAGTGCGCGCGCGACTGATGTCGCGAATATAGGAATGCTCGCCCAAATCAACCATGACATGCTGTTTGGAACCAGCAAAAACAGGGTGAGCGAAGTTGATGGTAAAGGTCAGTTTATAGCCGTTATAGGGCTCAAACCTGACCCACTTATCGCCCTGCTTAACCTCGACTGTTTTTTTGATACGAATAAATTTTTTGGCCGCCGATTGCTCGACGATGCCCGCCGATTGCAGCAAAAAAATAAAGGTGCCGGCACTGCCATCCATGATCGGCACTTCCGCGCCATCCATTTCGACAAAGGCGTTGTCTATTCCCAATCCTGCCAGCGCAGACATCAGATGCTCGATAGTGGCAACGCGCACCCCGTTCTGCTCCATGCAGGTGGACAAACGTGTGTCATGCACGCAATGCGCCTGCGCCTTAATTTCCTCTACCGGTTTTACATCCACGCGGCGGAATACGATACCGCTGTTTACCGGCGCCGGACGCAAAGACAGCGTAACTTTTTCGCCGCTATGCAAGCCGACACCCGTCACGCTGACAGAAGTTTTCAGGGTGCGTTGCTTAACCATCGGCTTTTTAAGGGCAAGTTTCATGCGGCGATTCTAACATGGCGGCATACTGTCTGCGCCACAAGCTGCCTGCCCCCGCGCTCAGTCAGCCTGTTTGCGCAGGAACGATGGGATATCATAAGTATCCACACCCGATTTCTCCATTGCATCCACTGCCGCACGACGCCCGCTACGCATAATGGTAGGCGTATCCAGTTCCACATAGTTAACATGGCTGACCGGATGATCGTTCGTGCCGGTTCTTTGATAATCCTGATTTTGATAGACGATTTCCGGCTTGGCCATTTTACGGTTCAACGGCGCACCCAGGCCCGTAGCGACCACAGTCACGCGCAATTCATCGCCCATCGTTTCGTCGAATACCGAACCCAGGATGACGGTCGCCTCTTCGGCGGCGAACTGCACGCAGGCCATCACCTCTTCCATTTCCCTGACTTTCAGAGAGCTGGTCGAGGTGATATTAACCAGCACGCCGCGCGCACCGGTCATATCCACATCTTCCAGTAACGGACTGGCGATGGCACGCTCGGCAGCGACCTTCGCACGATCAGGGCCGGAAGCCACGGCGGAACCCATCATGGCCATGCCATTTTCCGACATGACGGTGCAGACGTCGGCAAAGTCCACGTTGATCAGACCAGGCACATTGATGACTTCAGCAATACCCGCCACCGCCCCCTGCAGCACGCCGTTGGCAGCTTTAAAGGCTTCCGGTACGGTGACGTCATTGCCCAGCACTTCCATCAGCTTGGCATTCGGCACGATAATCAGCGAATCCACATGCTCATGTAATGCCTTGATACCTTCGGCGGCGTGACGCATGCGATTGCCTTCGTATATAAACGGCTTGGTTACCACGGCTACCGTCAAAATTCCCATCTCACGCGCGATTTGCGCGACGATGGGCGCAGCGCCCGTTCCAGTGCCGCCGCCCATTCCGGCGGTAATAAACACCATGTTCGCACCGGATATCATTTCCTTAATGCGTTCGCGGTCTTCTTCAGCGGCTGCTTTGCCAACTGAGGGTTTTGCACCTGCACCCAGGCCTTTAGTAATTGCGGCACCGATTTGCAACTGGGTGCGCGCGCGACTGCGGTTCAACGCCTGTGCATCTGTGTTGATAGCGATGAACTCAACCCCCTGCACGCCCTGCTCTATCATGTGATCTACCGCATTGCCACCGCAACCGCCCACGCCTATCACTTTGATTACTGCGTCCTGAGATTGTACTTCCATGATTTCAAACATCGCCGCCTCCTTAAAAATACAAAAAATTAACTGATAAAATTAACCGCAACCTAACTAGAAATTACCCTGAAACCACGCCTTCATCCTTGCTAATACATCCCCAAATGAATTTGACTGCTTACGCGTTTCTTCATTGTTCTTGTGATATTCCAGGCCATACAACAACAAGCCCACCCCCGTCGCCATACGGGGTGTTTTGACCACATCCGACAAGCCGCCGACATACTTCGGTATTCCCAGTCTCACCGGCAGATGAAAAATTTCTTCGCCCAGTTCGACCATGCC
>JAUSLX010000210.1 GCA_030645775.1 Gallionella sp.
TCGCCGATCTGTTCGCAGATTGCCACCGACTCGCCGAGCTTGACCAGTCGAGCCAGATATTGCTCGGCGGCGTGATAGGGAACCCCGCACATCTTGATCGGCACGCCGTTTGATGATCCGCGATGCGTCAGCGTGATGTCGAGCAACTTCGCCGCACGTACCGCATCGTCGAAGAATAGCTCGTAAAAATCGCCCATACGGTAAAACAGCAAGCCATCGGGGTACTCCGCCTTGATGCGCAGAAACTGCTGCATCATCGGTGTGTGTTTTTCTGTGACTGGCGGCTGAGATTTGTCTTCTTGGGTCATGGGCGCGAGGGTATGTAAGGTTTAAACGTGAAACTCGCGCAGCGACGAACCGTACCCCTCGCCCTTTGGGAGAGGGGGAACGGGGGTGAGGGAACGGGCATGGCGGGTTTTATTATCAGGGGTGGTCACTTTTCCATGCCCGTTAGCTGATCTTGACCACGATATCGTGCAGCGTATTGGCGCATTGCGCCATGTGTTCGGCGGCATTGGTCAGGTGACGATAGATTTCCCGGCGTTTGAACATATTGATGTAGTCTGTTCCTTCAAACAGGGTCGGTAAGGCAACACGGTACAGCTTTTCAGCCCGTCGTTCGGATTTTCGTGCGGCATCGGCATCGAGCGCTGCAGTGGCAGGGGTGGTACTGAGCTTGGCGTAACCGTTGGCCAGCGCGTCCACGCCTTCCTTGATATGGCGCGAGATGTCGCGCATGAAATTGTCGGGGGCGACACCCAGCACATCCATCTCATGCACCGTTGTTTTGCAGTACATCACGATGTCGTCCAGGCTCATGATCACGCGGTAAATGTCTTCGCGGTCTATCGGTGTGGAAAACGCCTCGTTGAGTTCGTGCAGATTGCGCACCTTGAGGAGGTCGGCCTCATGCACGTTTTGTTTGAGCGTGTCGGCGATTGTCGGGTCGCCCTTTTCCATGTAATCGACCAGCAGGTTGACGGTGTGAGCGACCTGAATATTCTGCTCGGTCAGCATATGGAAAAAATCCGGCATCTTCGGAAATACCCGATCCAGAATGATGGCCAGCATGGTTTTGGAGGCTGCGGTCATGTGAAGTTCGTCCTCATGCGTATGCGTGGACAATAAGATAGCAGGTAATGGACATCGCCGCTGCACCGGGTATGGTAATCAGCCAGGTGGTGACGATCTCGCGCGCCTTGCCCCAGCGTACCGCCTTAGGACGTTCCGATGCGCCGATGCCCATGATGGATGAGGCAACGACATGGGTGGTTGAGACCGGGGCGCCGAACAGGGATGAGGCGAAAATCACGCTGGCTGCGGTCAGTTGTGAGTCCAGTGCGTGCAGCGGGCGTATCTTGTAGATGGAAAAGCCCAGGGTGCGCACAATCTGCCAGCCGCCGGAGAGTATGCCCGCCGTGATGGTGAGCGAGCAGGCCAGCATCACCCAGAACGGCACTTCGAAAGTGGGAATGAAGCCGCCCAGTAGCAGTACCAGCGTCAGTACACCCATGCTTTTCTGCGCATCGTTGGCGCCGTGCGAGAAAGCCAGACCGGCCGAGGTGACGAATTGCAGGCGGCGCAGGTCGCGGTTGATCGAAGGATGAGCGCCGCGCAGCAGCAGCAACATGGTTTTGTGCAGCGCGTAGCCGACCCAGAAGCCGATGATGGGCGACAGGATCAGCGCGACGATCATCTTGCTCACGCCGCTGAGTTCGCCGCGCAGCAGTTCATCGTATCCCCATGCGACATGGTCGGTCCCTGCCGAGACCATGACCACGCCGACCAGTCCGCCGACCAGTGCATGGGAAGAGGAAGAGGGGATGCCGCGCCACCAGGTCAGTAAATTCCATGCGATAGCACCGATCAGTCCGCACAGCACGATGGTCAGCGACAGGACGCGGTCAAGGTCGTCCAGCGTGACAAATTTGCCTATGGTGTTGGCCACCGCCGTGCCGCCGAGCAGCGGCCCCAGGAATTCGAAGAAGGCGACCAGCAGAACCGCCTGCACCGGGGTCATGGCGCGGGAGGCAATGACCGTTGCAATGATGTTTGCGGCATCGTGAAAACCGTTGGTGTACTCGAACACCAGCACGATGACGACAGTGGCGATAGTCAGCGTGAGCAGGGTGTCCATGTCGGTGTTAAAGCGTGCGCAGGGTCTAGCCTTTCAGTGCCGGCGTCAGATGGGGCGCGATGACTTGTAGCAGTAACGGATGGATGTTCGGGTTGCCCGCGCAGATGTGTCCGGACTTGAGGAAAGAATCGCCTCCGGACAGGTCACTGACCATGCCGCCCGCTTCGGTGATCAGCAAGGTGCCGGCGGCAATATCCCAGGGTTTCAGGCCGGTTTCGAAAAAACCATCATAACGGCCGGCTGCCATCCAGGCCAGATCAAGGGCCGCAGAGCCAGGACGGCGCAAACCTGATGTTTTCTGCATCAGATCCTTGAAGATGCCGATGTAGGCGTCCATGTGCTCGAATTGTGTATAGGGAAAGCCTGTACCTATCAATGCGTCTTCCAGGTGGATGCGCTTGGTAACGCGCAATCGCTTGTCGTTGAGGAATGCGCCGCGGCCGCGCGTGGCGGTAAACAGTTCATTTTTGGTCGGGTCGTAGATCACCGCCTGAGTGATGATGCCTTTGTGCTGCAAGGCGATGGATACGGCAAATTGCGGGAAGCCATGCAGGAAGTTGGTCGTGCCATCCAGCGGGTCTATGATCCAGACGAAGTCGGACTCGCCGTGAGCGCCGCTCTCTTCTGCTAGAATCGCATGGTCGGGATAGGCGTCCAGCAGAGTCTGGATGATGGTTTGCTCAGCGGCCCTGTCCACTTCGCTGACAAAATCCGCATGGGATTTTTTGGTGATAGTGAGATGGTCTATCTTGTCGGCACTGCGATAAATCAGATTGCCGGCGCGACGGGCGGCCTTCACCGCAATGTTGAGCATGGGATGCAGTATGGGTTGCATAAATACGACCTTTTTAATGAGCTGTGAGAATTCAGCGCACATTTTAGTTGGAAACGGACTTTGTATAAACAAAATCATTTAACTAACGTCAGAGTGGTGCTTAGCCACACTAGTCATCCTGGCAATATCGGCGCTGCAGCGCGTGCGATGAAGACGATGGGACTGCGCCATCTGTACCTGATCAATCCGCGTCATTTCCCCGATCCGCAGGCGAGTGCGATGGCGGCAGGGGCGGACGATATTCTGCAAAACGCGGTGCTGTGCGGCTCGATTGATGAAGCTTTGCAGGGTGTGGCGCTCACTGTGGGCATGACGGCGCGGCTGCGTGATATTTCCAATCAGGTGATGATGCCGCGTGAAGCGATGCCGCATGTGTTGCAGCAGGCGATCACACAGCCTGTTGCATTGCTGTTCGGTACGGAGATGTCCGGGCTGACAAATGAGGAAGTGAGTCGTGCCCAGTTGCTGGTGAATATTCCCGCCAACCCCGATTTTTCTTCGCTCAATCTGGCCGCAGCCGTGCAGGTGATGGCTTATGAAATCAGTGTGGCCTCGCAAAGCTATAGCCCGGTCACGCAGCCGACCCAGGCTGCCGCGCATGAGCAGGTAGAGGGATTTTTGGCACACATGGAAAAAACCCTGCTGGAGATTGGTTTTTTCACTACGCAGAATCCTGCACGCATGATGCAACGCTTGCGCCGCCTGTATGCGAGAGCGCGGCTGGAGGCGGACGAAATCAACATCTTGCGAGGCATATTGAGTGTGACAACCGAGTACAATGCGCGTCTCAAAACGCGTTTCCAGCAGGAAGAAGATGTTTAGGAATCTTAAAGAAGATATTGCCAGCGTGTTCGATCGCGATCCGGCGGCGCGCAGCACTTTCGAGGTGTTGACTTGTTACCCCGGCTTGCATGCCCGTCTGATGCACCGTCTGACCAATACGTTGTGGCACGCCAAACTGAAATGGCTGGCGCGCTTTTTGTCGTACCTGACCCGTGCGCTGACCGGCATTGAGATTCATCCCGGCGCGACTATAGGAAGGCGCTTTTTTATCGACCACGGTATGGGGGTGGTGATCGGCGAAACGGCAGAAATCGGCGATGACGTTACTTTGTATCACGGCGTCACGCTGGGCGGCACCTCGTGGCGGCATGGCAAGCGCCATCCTACGCTGGGCAATGGTGTGGTGGTGGGGGCGGGCGCAAAAATACTCGGACCGATTACGGTGGGGGCGGGTGCAAAAATAGGTTCGAATGCTGTGGTGGTGAAGGATGTGCCAGTGGGTGCGACTGCGGCAGGAATTCCGGCGCGAATTCTGGACGAAGAGCGGAAAAAGACAAGCAGTTTTGACGCCTATGGCATAGGTAACGACCAGAATGATCCGCTGTCCAAGGCGATACATGGTTTGCTGGGGCATAGTGTAACCGTGGATCAACGCATTGATTTTATTTTGCAACAACTCGAGAAGATGGGTGTGCCCGTTGAAGAAGAGCGCGCCACGGCTGATAAATTCGATCCCAATCACTTGAACAAGATAGTTGATTAAAACGTTCGGGTATTATATGATCCATTTTCGTGATGTTCAGTATGTGTTGGACGCGGTTGTTAATGATATTTTTATGAGGCTGGGAATAATATGCGATTAACCACCAAGGGGCGTTTTGCTGTGACGGCAATGGTTGATTTGGCGATGCAAGGTGGCCGTGGGCCCGTGACACTCGCTTCGATCAGTGAACGACAGAAAATTTCGCTTTCCTATCTGGAGCAATTGTTTGGCAAGTTACGCCGCAATAATCTGGTGGAAAGTGTGCGCGGGCCCGGTGGCGGATATTATCTGGCCAGAATAGCCACCAAAATCAATATTGCCGAGATCGTATTGGCAGTTGACGAAGCGCTGGATGCGACGCATTGTGCGGAACAAGGAAACTGCCAGGGTGGAAGACCCTGTGCCACGCATGATTTATGGATGGGTCTGAATGAAAAAATTAACGACTATCTGGCATCGGTTAATCTGCAACAGTTGGTAGACGGACAGACTAAACTAAGCCCGGAATTGTCGGCGATCACAGTGAATAAGCAGATAGTCAGGTAACTGGTTGCGATTCGTCGCATGCCCTTAGCATAAAGAAAGTTGACATGAAATGAAGCTACCCATTTATATGGATTATTCCGCCACTACGCCGGTTGACCCGCGTGTAGCCGATAAAATGATTCCTTATCTGACTGAGAAATTCGGTAATCCGGCCAGCCGCTCCCATGCGTTTGGCTGGGAAGCCGATGCCGCAGTGGAGCTGGCGCGTGAACAAGTCGCGGCTCTGGTCAATGCTGATCCCAAGGAAATCGTCTGGACCTCTGGTGCCACTGAATCGAACAATCTGGCTATCAAGGGCGCAGCGAATTTTTATCAGGGCAAAGGCAAGCATATCGTCACGATGCGCATCGAGCATAAGGCAGTGATCGATACCGTGCGCGAACTGGAAAGGCAGGGCTTTAGTGCCAGCTATCTTGATCCTGAACCCAACGGTTTGCTGGATATTGAAAAATTTAAAGCCGCGTTGCGTCCCGATACGATTCTGGTGTCCATCATGCTGGTTAACAACGAAATCGGCGTGATACAGGACATCGCCGCGATCGGCGAAATCTGTCGTGAGAAGGGTATTCTGTTTCATGTGGATGCGGCACAGGCGACCGGCAAGGTGGCGATCGATCTGCGGGCACTCAAAGTGGATCTGATGTCGTTCTCCGCGCACAAGACTTATGGCCCGAAAGGCATAGGCGCGCTGTATGTACAGCGCAAACCGCGTGTCCGACTGGAAGCGCAGATGCACGGCGGCGGTCATGAGCGCGGCATGCGTTCCGGTACATTGGCGACCCATCAGATCGTCGGCATGGGCGAGGCATTCCACATTGCACAGCAGGAAATGGTTGCGGAAAACGAGCGCATTCGCATGTTGCGCGACCGTCTGATGGTCGGCCTGATGGATATGGAAGAGGTGCATATCAACGGCGACATGGTTCAGCGTGTGCCGCACAATATCAATCTGAGCTTCAACTTTGTCGAAGGCGAATCGCTGATTATGGCGATCAAGGATGTGGCTGTTTCCAGCGGTTCTGCCTGTACCTCGGCCAGTCTTGAACCCTCTTATGTGTTGCGCGCGCTGGGGCGCAGCGATGAACTGGCACACAGCTCGATACGTTTTTCCATAGG
>JAUSLX010000211.1 GCA_030645775.1 Gallionella sp.
TGCTGATGATTTTGCCACCCGGCGGATTCTTTGTGTTGGGCTTCCTGATTGCCGCCAAGCGTGCCATTGACCGGCGTCGTGCCTCGCGTGCCGAAATAGCGCAGCTCGCAGCATCCGTAGTCAGTTAAGGAGAGCTTTATGCAAGTCGGTATCGCCTATTCAGAACCTTCGCAGCAACTATGGCTGCGTATCGAAGTCCCGGAGGATTGCACCGTGCAGGCGGCCATTGAACAGTCAGGAATTCTGTGCAAATTTCCAGAAATAGATCTGGAAATACATAAGGTTGGTGTTTTTGGTAAATTAGCCAAGCTGGACGGTGCGCTCAAACCCGGCGACAGAGTGGAGATATATCGTGGCATCAGCGCAGATCCTGCTACGGTACCCCGCCGCCAAATGGCGGAAGACGATGACAATGACTCATAATTCTTCTTGAGGAAGAAAGTAAACAACAATAGGGTTGAGCTTCGCATTTGATAAAAATGTTGTGCAGCGGTTGGGATGGAGCTTGCCAGCGGAGTTTATAATTCCGTGCCTTCGTCGAGGGTGAACAAGTTCTATCGGGAAAATTGAAGTTCCGGAATGTCTCGTCAACAGAACTACGCTGTTCTTAAATCGCTGCCGTAAAGCAGGCGTTCTAGGCTCTGGTATAATCTCGCTCCATTGCCCAGACTCATCGTGTCGGGCACCCCAAACAAGCCTGCCAGTCCAGTTAACGGGCATTTTTTTAGGGAATGTCGCAGTTGGCTGTTGATAACTATCCAGTTGCATGAAAAAGTGATTTCACGCGGATAATCAGCGAGTTGGCGGGTGTTTCTTAGCCGCCTAGTCGAATGGCTAGTTGTTTTATCAGGCACGGAGAACGCGGAGGAAGGCAATTTCTTGCAAAATTACTTTTATCAAAAATACCGTTGCGACTTACAGGTGATATGACGATTTTCTCCGCGCCCTCCGCGCCTCCGCGTGAGTATGATTTTAGTTTTATTAGTGACCCACTAACCGAGCCTCAACAGTTAATAGTGACAGAGCCTTATGGCAATGTCATCGCTAATTGCTTACAGCCTGCCATACGATCTGGTATGCGCTCATATTGACGTTTGCCGGGATACAAGTAATTCATTTTCCTGTCGTTTCCAGCGCTTCAATAGCAGCGCATTGCTGACTACCGACACGGAGCTCATTGCCATTGCCGCGCCGGCAATCACGGGGTTGAGCATGCCAAGAGCGGCGAGCGGGATGCCCAGCACGTTGTAGGCAAAGGCGAAGAACAGGTTCTGGCGGATTTTGTTCAGTGTGGCGCGCGACAGTGAAATTGCATCCACCACGCTCATCAGATCGTTGCGCATCAGCGTGATGTCAGCCGCTTCTATGGCAATGTCGCTGCCGCTACGCATGGCGAAGCTGACATCGGCGGCGGCCAGTGCGGGTGCATCGTTGATGCCGTCGCCGACCATGCCGACCTGCAGACCCTTTCCTTTGAACGATTCCACATGGGCAGATTTTTCCTGCGGCAGCACTTCGGCGCGAAATTCCGTGATCCCCGCCTGAGTCGCAATGGCTTGTGCGGTGGCCTGATTGTCGCCGCTCAACATCACCACGCGTATGCCCATTTCATTCAGTTTTGCCACCGCATCGCGGCTGCCAGTGCGCAGTTGATCGGCAACAGCGATGTAACCCAGCAGGGTGGTTTCGCGGGCGATCACCAGCACGGTCTTGCCCTGCTGCTGCAATTGAAGGATGCGCTGCTCATCAATAGTCATAGCAGACTGTCTGGCGAAGGCTGGCGAGCCGAGCAGGCAAAGTCGCCCGTCAATTTCCGCACGCAGACCCCGGCCCGCTGATTCGCTGATGTTTTCGGCCTGAGTTGGCATTATTTGCAAATTTTTCGCATGATCGAGCAGGGCGCGCGACAGCGGATGGGTGGAGCCTTGCGCCAAGCTCACCGCTGTTTGCAGTAATTCGTGCTGAGTTGTCCCGGAGGCCGGGATGGTGTCGGTGACGACGGGTTTGCCTTCGGTCAGCGTGCCGGTCTTGTCCACCAACAATACGGTAAGTTTGTGCGCGCGTTCCAGCGCGGCGGCATCCTTGACCAGAATACCCGCCTGCGCGGCACGTCCGGTGGATACCACCAGCGCGGTCGGCGTGGCCAGCCCCAGCGCGCAGGGGCAGGAGATGACCAACACCGCCACGGCATTGATCAGTGCCGTGCTGAAGTCGCTGCCCATTGCCCACCACACAGCAAAAGTCAGCAGCGCGATGGACACCACCACCGGCACGAACACGGCTGAGATGCGGTCGGCCAGTTTTTGTATTGCGGCTTTCGAGCCTTGCGCCTGTTCGACCAGACGAATGATGGCGGCGATCTGGGTATGCGATCCTACCGCCAGCGCGCGGCATCTCAGCAGACCCTGTCCGTTCAGCGTGGCGGCATACACCTTGTCGCCGATTTGTTTGCTTTGTGGCAGGCTCTCTCCCGTGAGCATGCCCTCATCCAGACTTGATATGCCTTCCAGCACCATGCCGTCCACCGGCACGCTCTCGCCGGGCCTGACCAGAAACACGTCATCCACGCGCATTTGTTCGACCGCCAGTTCCTGCATCACGCCGTCGCGTTCGACATGGGCAATTTTGGGTTGCAGCTTGATCAGCGCCTCAAGTGCGCTGGAGGTCTTGACCTTGGCGCGCGCCTCCAGCAATTTGCCGAGCAGTACCAGCGTAATCAGCGTGGCGCTGGCTTCAAAATAGATAGGCTGATCGAGCCCCAGCAACCATACCGCACAGCTCAGTAAATAGGCGGCACTGGTTCCCAGCGCGACCAGCACATCCATGTTCGCACTGCCGCCGCGCAAGCTACCCCAGGCGCCGGTATAAAAACGCCGGCCTATCCAGAATTGCACCGGCGTGGCAAGAACGAATTGCAGCCATGCGGGCAGCATGAAATGAAAACCCGCAAACATCAGCAGCATCTCGATCACCATCGGGGCGGTGAGCAATGCCGACCAGATGAACTGCCATTGCTGAGCGTGCAGGGCAGCGGCACGCGCCTGTTTTTCGGCAGCAAAATCGCGTATCGGGTGGGCATCAAAACCTGTGTTCCGGATGGCTTGAATCAGCCCAGCAAGCGTAATCTGGTCCGGGTTGTAATTGATGTGCGCCTTTTCGGTGGCGATGCTCACCGTGGCTGCGACTTCCGGCAGTTGATTCAATGCTTTTTCAAGGCGCGCAGAGCAGGAAGCGCAGTGCATGCCGGTCACTTGCAGATCGGTGGTGTGGGTGGGGTTTTTCATGCGCGGATTATAGGCGTTGAAACACAGAATGGCGCAAAATCTGCGCCATTCTGTGTTTCAGCTGCCTGCGATAATTACAGCGGGCGTTTGATGCTCACCGCGCCGCGTATCTGACCCGCGCTATAGCCGGTAGCCTGGTCATGCGGATACTCTGCCGCCAATTTGGCTTTTACATTTTCAGGGATTTCAGTGCTGCCGTGACAACTCACGCAACCCGGTTGCAGCGCGATGGCTTTCATGAAACGGAACGATTTCCCTGCGGGTTCCTGCACGATTTCCGCTGCTTCCAGTGTTTCCGGCTTTTCACCCTGAGCCGCACGTGCGGCAAAGGACTGAAGTTGTTTTTGTTCCCAGGCGTCTGCTGTGCCCAGCAACGGGTTGCGTACTTTCAGACTAACACGGGTCAGTTTCCAGCCGGTCTGGCGGGAAATGTCCCCAGCCATTTTCGGGGCGATGTCGCGGCAGACTCCGATAGCCGATTCCGGGCCGCCTTCGCTGACCGCCTTTTGATTGGCCGCACCCAGTTGTTTCAGGAAGGGCATCGCTACGGCGCGGCTTTCGTTGCTGTATTGGCTCAAATCTTCGGCATGAGCGCTTGTTGTGGCCAACGCAAGCACAGCGGATAGAACTAAGGTCTTTTTCATAGTATTCCTCCTTAAAATAAAAAAACGCCCGAGATTATCGAGCATTGTTTTTCCACAAATAATTATTTTTTCATCGGGCAGGTATTCATGCCGAAGATAGAATAAGCCGGGCAAATGCCGATAATTCCGGTTACGAGCGGCAAGGCCCCTATCCAGCCCCATGCGCCGATTTCTCCGGTGGCAGCCAACGTGATCAATGTCAGTCCTGCAAAGATACGTACACTGCGATCAATCATTCCTTCGTTTGCTTTCATGTTGCACTCCTTTTGTTGGTTTTGGGTGGGTTGTGAAATTCGCAGAATAGAGAGATTGCCGCTTGCTGTCTGTGATAAAAATCACACAAAGCATAAATCAAAGCGAGGCGAATTTTTTGAGTGCAGCCACGTCGGTGAGGGTGATTTGTTCTCGGCCCAGTTTGACCCATCCCTGCTCAGAAAACCCCTTGAGCAGGCGGCTGACGATCTCGCGTGCTGAGCCTAGTTCATCGGCGATGGCCTGATGCGTGGTGTGCACCGGGTTGGCTTTGGCTGTCAACAATGCGGCCAGACGCTGGTCGAGTTTCTGGAAGGCAACGGCGGTGACCAGTTCCATCATATCGGTGAGCCGTTCGGTAAATAGCTGAAATACATAGCGGCGAAAGGCTTCGTTTCCACCGAGCAAACCATGGAAAACCGCAGCGGGCAACATGACCATTTCGAGGGGTTCTTCGACGATGCCGCGCGCCCGATAGGGGTTGTGACCCAGCAGGCAACTGCTGGTCAGGATGCAACTCTCTCCGGGAATGACGCGATACAGTTGCAACTCGCGCCCGTTCGCCGATGATTTGATCACACGCAGACTGCCGGACAACAGCAGCGGAAATCCCTGACAGGGCTGGTTCTCGTCGAACAGGATAGTTCCCGCCGGAAACTGCATCAAACTCGCAGTTGCCAGCATTGCATCCAGTTCTGCGGCGGAAAGTTCCTGCAACATCGGATACTGCTGCAAGAGTCGGGAGCGGGTGTCGTTAGTTAACATGATTTTTTAAAGCCATTTTTCACGCGGATAACCAGCGACTTAGCGGGTGTTTTATAGCTGCTTAGTCGAATGGCTAGTTGTTTTATCAGGCGCGTGAGGCGGTTTTTAAGCTTCGGGGCGCATCTGGGGGAACAGAATCACATCGCGTATGCTGGCGCAATCGGTCAGCATCATGATCAGACGGTCGATGCCGATGCCCTCTCCTGCGGTCGGCGGCAGGCCGTATTCCAGCGCGCGTATATAGTCGTTGTCCTTAAACATCGCTTCCTCGTCGCCAGCTTCCTTGGCGAGCACCTGCGCATCGAAACGCGCCTCCTGATCTTCCGCGTCGTTCAGTTCCGAGAATCCGTTGGCCAGCTCGCGGCCCAGCACGAACAGCTCGAAACGCTCGGTGATGGCCGGGTTGGCATCGCTGCTGCGCGCCAGGGGCGAGACTTCTACCGGATAGTCGATGATAAAGGTCGGTTCGAACAACAGCGTCTCGGACAGTTCCTCGAACAGCGAGAGTTGCAGACCGCCCAAAGCGTCCTTCGGGTTGTGCTTGGCCTTTAAATCCTGCAATTCCGAAAGCACAAAGTCGCGGTCGGCCAGTTGTGCATCGGTGAATTGCGGATGATATTTTTGAATCGCCTGCACCATGGTCAGACGGTGGAAGGGAAGGGCCAAGTCCAGTTCCTTGCCCTGATAGGAAATCAGCGTCGAGCCCAGCACTTTTTGCGCTACCTCGCGCAACAGCTTCTCGGTGAAGTCCATCAGATACTTGTAGTCGCGATAGGCCTCGTAAAATTCCAGCATGGTGAATTCCGGATTGTGGCGCGTGGACAAGCCTTCATTGCGGAAGTTGCGATTGATTTCAAACACTTTTTCGAATCCGCCGACCACCAGACGCTTCAGATACAACTCAGGCGCGATGCGTAGAAACATCTGCATGTCCAGCGCGTTGTGATGTGTCTCGAACGGCTTTGCAGATGCGCCGCCGGGGATGGCGTGCATCATCGGCGTTTCCACTTCCATATAGCCCTCGGCGATAAA